>CAZHOC010001136.1:0-2638 GCA_964534295.1 uncultured Bacteroidia bacterium
AACAAGGACGATTCCAGCGATAAACCGTAGAGTTATGGATGTTTAGGGCGCGTAGCTTAGGAGTTTTGCCTTCATTCATCAAGGCGAAGACATCCTCATCGACCTTAGTGGTCAACAAGACTTGGAAGCGCGAAATATCTTCCTTATAGATCTCCAAGATCGAATCCTTGAGCCAATCACTACCAAAGGTCACCCGAGGACTGCGTTCACGGAAGTGATCTGTAAAAGTGCGGATATCAATTGACTGCTGGAAGAGCGCAATCCTAGTCTCGCGCCAGAGACGGCGGCCAAATAGCAAAGGAGAGTTGACCGCAATCGCCATTACAGGACCGGCCAATGCCTGAGCGTAATTATATTTTTGGACGAAATCATCTGGATTGACCTGCAAATGTACCTGAAAACTGGTATTGCAAGCCTCTAGCATGGCAGTATCTTGCTGCAGATTGAGTTCGTCAATGCCGTTTATGCGTAATTCAAAGGCTTCGCCTCTGAGATTTTTGAGGCCGTCCATCAAAGCACGATATCGGTCAAGCGGAGTGATGTTGGCGATCTCAACGTCCGCTTTGCGGATGGTCGGCAAAATGCCAGATAGTAGGATTTTGGCGCCTAGATCTTTGACCTTATCACTCGCATGATTGAGCGCTTCGCGCAGATTGCCGTGCATCTCCGAAAGCGATTTCCCACTAAAATTGAGAGGTTTGAGATTGGCCTCCAGATTAAAATTGGCCAACTCAGAGGTAAAGTCGTCGCTGCCAATGCTTTCTAGCGCCTCAAGATTGAGGTGAAGCGGCTTCATATGTTTGTCGACCAAACACATTTCCTGCTCCGCGCCGATGCGGATAGGATTCTTTTCAAACCAGTCTTCTTTGAGCATGCGCTCCATGGCTTGAATGTCTTTGATCAGATAACGGACAAATTGCTGTTGCTCTTCGCGGCTGCGAACGGCAGTAACGTTTAAGTCTCCCATAGTAGCGGTTAGGTAGTTGGGCGATTGTGCGCCTTACTTCAAGGTATGAAAAATTCAGATATGGGCCAATAAGGGATGAGTCGGATATTTGGATTAAGGAAAATTGCCATTTTTATGGCTGTTAGCATAAACTATGCTAGGCTTTTGCGCTTATATCACCATAAAAGACTTACCCGAATACAGCAAAAGAATAAACACCAATACAATAATTCCAACCGCCCCAATAGATTGAAAGCTACGCTCTTCAAGTCGCCAGCCCGCGATCAAAATAAAGAGCGGCCAAATCAAAAACATACCGATCAACCAAGGCCAAATGGATAGCCTTTCTTCTTTGACTCGGGGCAAAACCCAAATACAGAGAAAGAGCCCGATCACCGAAAATGGGAGTAGTAGTGTCGCCATATTTAATGGTGTAAGGGCGTGTAAAAATGGTTGGTTGTCTGCAATAAGATGCTGGTCGAAATGGTTCTAGGATCATGGCGGCCAGCATCCTCTTTTTTTCGTAACTTCAAGGCAAAGGAAACGTATCTACGGGTCCGCACCATTTTTCCAAAATACATGTCAGAAACTGAACATAAGTTTGATCTGAAAGCCCCTTTTGAGCCTTCAGGAGATCAACCCGAAGCCATCCGTCAATTGATTGATGGTATCAAGAATAATGAAAAGCATCAGGTGCTTTTGGGGGTTACTGGTTCTGGTAAAACCTTCACCACCGCTAATGTAATTGCGGAACTCAATCGCCCGACGCTGATTATAAGCCATAACAAAACTTTGGCGGCCCAGCTCTACGGTGAGTTCAAGGAGTTCTTCCCCAATAATCTAGTCGAGTACTTTATCTCATACTATGATTATTACCAGCCGGAAGCCTTTATTCCGACTACTAATACCTATATCGAGAAGGACCTTGCCATCAATCAAGACATTGAGAAGTTGCGGCTTCGCGCAACAACGGCCCTTTGTATGGATCGTCGAGATGTAATTGTGGTGGCCTCGGTTTCCTCTATTTACGGTATTGGTAAGCCCGAAGACTTTGAAGCCAATGTTTATTACGCTCCCGTAGGACAGACCATCAGCCAAAACATGTTTTTGGACAAACTGGTGAAGCTGTTTTACAGCCGTACTCAGCTCAATCTGGAGCCGGGCAACTTCCGCGTCAAAGGGGATACCATTGATGTTTACCCAGCCTATGACGATTATGGCGTGCGCTTTATGTTCTTTGGGGATGAGCTAGAGAAGATTTATCGCTTCGACCTACAGACTGGTAAGAAGACCGAAAATCTGCGCGATTATACGCTCTACCCGGCTAACCTTTTCGTTACCCGCAGGGAAAACCTCAATATTGCGGTTGAGGAAATCCAACAAGACCTCGTCAAGCAAGTCGACTTTTTTGAAGCCCAAGGCCTCTATCTCGAAGCCAATCGCCTCAAAGAGCGCACAGAATTTGACCTTGAAATGATGCGCGAACTCGGTTATTGCTCGGGTATTGAAAACTATTCTCGTTATCTCTCCCGTCGCGATCCGGGCAGTCGTCCCTATTGTTTGTTGGATTATTTTCCAGATGACTTTTTGTTGGTCGTAGATGAAAGTCACGTAACCATTCCCCAGGTGCGCGGCATGTATGGAGGAGACCGTTCGCGTAAGCTGACTTTGGTAGAGCATGGATTTAGATTG
>CAZHOC010001137.1:0-2631 GCA_964534295.1 uncultured Bacteroidia bacterium
CTTACCGGAGAAAGTAGACGGTGGCAAACATGGGGTCTCTATCGCCTGAAAAAAAGGCTAGCGGGCATTCCCCCGATGTGGGATTTATGGCTCAAATTGGAGAACCGACTACAGTACCTACATCAGCACAGTCGAGAGCTCCTAGAAATGTACTTCCACTTGCATCTATTCAATGCCTTGAATACGCATCGGCAGGACTTACAGACCTTTTTGAAAGCGCTGAAGTCAAAGACAGGACAGCAAAAAGAAAATCTATTTCGGGAGGTTAATTTTAGTCGAGTTCTCGATGCCCTTCCCATTTGGGTTGTCAATACAGCGGACGTAAATCGAGTGCTTCCTCTGCAAAAGGAACTGTTTGATTTGGTGATCATTGACGAAGCCAGTCAATGTGATATTGCCAGCGCACTACCCTTATTACAGCGAGCTAAGCGAGCTGTAATCGTGGGTGACCCTAAACAACTAAGACATATATCGTTCCTCTCCAGAGCTAGGCAGTCTCAAATGGCTCATCAGCTTGAGATCGGCCATCTACCAGAAGATAAACTAGCTTACCGCGATAAGAGTTTGCTTGATTTGGTTTCTGATGGAATTACCCACCAGGGACAAGTCTTTCTGCTCGATGAACATTTCAGAAGCTTACCGGAGATCATTTCGTTCAGCAACCAGCACTTCTATGAGCAGCAGCTCAAGATCATGACAGCTACTCCAGAAACACTGCAAGAAAAGGCCGTCTTCCTTCACCCCTCTAAGGGACAAAGGAGCTCAAAAGGATACAATAGTAAAGAAGCAGAGGACATACTTACTTTCCTTCAGAACCTAGCAGGACTAGAAGCCCCTTTGGCGCCTGAACTCTGTCAAACGGTTGGCATTATCTCCCCCTTCCGGGATCAGGTGAACTACCTTAGAAAGCTCATCTCCGAGCATACGACGGACACGCAGCTAGCCAGACATAAGGTCTTGGTAGGTACGCCCTTCGAATTCCAAGGCGAGGAACGAGATATCATTCTACTTTCCTTTACATTAGATGATTCAACGAGTTCCGGCGTATTTCGTTATTTGGATCGAGAGGATGTTTTCAACGTTGCCATTACTCGGGCTCGTACCGCTCAGCATATTTTCTTGTCGATAGATCCGACTAAAATTCCTCATCAACATCTTCTAGGTAAATACATCGGGTTCATCAATGCGCAGGGTAATAAGTACGCTAGTAATCAGAGGACCCCTCCAGAGGACCGTGTTTTATGGACGAGGTCATTCTCTTACTAAAAGGCTGGGGAATTGAAGCCATCTACAAAAATTACTTGATAGCAGGAGTGGAAATTGATTTAGTCATCGTACACGAGGGGCGAACCTTTTGCATTGACCTGGTTGGTTATCCGGGGTACTATGAGAGGGCCCTTCCCATTTCCCGTTGGAAAATGCTAGATCGGGTAGGCCTTAAGACCTTTGCGATGCCATTTAGTCATTGGCAGTTTGAACGATCGGTTTGTTCTAAGGCATTAGCTGACTTTCTGGGTATCAGTTTTGTTCTAGAGGAAGCATTCCTAAGCCAAGATTAGTTTAGTGGATAGTAAATCGCAGGTAGTGATAGGCCTTGGGCGTTGTTTTCTGTTTTTGGGCCCGCAAGTCGACATCAAACAGGCGATTCAAGTTGTTCCCTGCTAAGTCTTCTAATTTAGAATCGATCATAACACGATAATCTCCAGAGGCCCATGGTAAATCTGGATAGAAGTGCCATTCTGTTTGATCTTGATTGATCTCTATCCTGCCGGTAATTGGTTGGTCCTGTCCGCTCCAAACAGTAATGGTATGTTGCAAAAGAGCATAATCTAGGGTTTCGCCCAATTGCAGGATTAAGGGATCGCGGCCTTCGGCCGGAGGTTGAAGCAATTTCCAGGAATCGGGTGTTGGTTTATACCGGTCTGAGCGTCCTACCGTGAAATGAAAAGATTTTTCATTTTTGATAGGATTTCCATTCCTATCCTTCCACCCCTTGTCCACCTGCAATGTATAACTTTCACCTTTAACCAAAGGTGCACCCAATAACTGGTTAGGAACCAAATTCCGCTTCACTCTGCCCGGGTCCAACCAAAGGGTGAGTCGCGTTCGGTCCTCATTCCATAGTTCGGGTTCCAGTTGTAAAAATGGGAGATTCAGGGTATCCCCCTTAACACGGAACCAATGAAGATGTTTGTAGCTATTTCCTACACTCATCGGCGCAGAAAAGTATAGGTACATCTTTAAGAGGTTTGCCGGAATAGTGTCCTGATTCGGGTATATGGCTATGACATCGGTAAAAGGATGATCCGCCTTCGGAATTTGAAATCTCAACAACTTTACGCCGGGATAAAAAGCGACATATTCCATGCCTTCCGTAAAGGGAAAATGAGGACTAAAAAGCCAGCTTTGCGCACTAAGCTGTTCCGTTCTACCCGCTATAGCTTGCCCCATCTGGTGTTGAGCCAACCATTCTTTAGCGGTATATACTCTAAAGGTCGATGGATCAAAGCGCTGTTCCTGGCGCAAATCCAATTGGATAGCCCATTTCTCCTCACCAGCTTTCTGCACCAAAGAGAGGGCGGCACCCTGTCCTACCGCAGAAAAGAGATCAAGCAGTTGAAGGCCAGTGCA
>CAZHOC010001138.1:0-2629 GCA_964534295.1 uncultured Bacteroidia bacterium
TCTCGAAGGCTTGGATTTTTGCCTCGTTTAGTATCACATAGACTTTTTCGGCTTCCTTGACAAAAGCGACAAATAGGAGGTTGTTGTAGATGTCGTAATTGAGCTGGAGATCTTCGTAATAAACCCCTTCATACCAAAGATTACCCATTACGATCGCCTGGTCTGAGAGATACTGATTGCCCTTGGTTTTGATATAGTAGTGTCGATACTCTTTGCCGTTTAGCAGGAGTTCCTGACCCAATTCTTGCTTTAAGATTTTCTGTTCCGAGTCTTGTCCCAAGAGGGGTAGACAAAACAGGCTGCAAAGAAGAAAACTCAATATTTTCATGCTATTGTACTTCAAAAGTGGTAGTGCCATATAATGTTTTGCCACTTTGACTGAGGCCGTTGATCACCACTCGGTAATGTCCTTTATCATCTCCGCTGTAAAAGCTTCTCTCTAACTGTTGACTGCTGTCCCAATTGAGATTGGCTTCCCAATACAAGAGGGTGCGAAAATCGGGAATCCGCTCTTGAGTGGCCTGAGCATAGTCCGGAGCCTGAAATTGCCGCGCTCTCAATAGCGGTTGATACTTTTGCTCAATGATATAGTCAGGAAAAGGTAAGCCACCGAAATTTCTTTTGTAGGTGACAAAATTGACGATGCCATGAAAAACGGATTTTCCGGCGAGGTAGCGCCGCCCTACGATCTCTACTCGTTCGATTTTGAAAGGATCATAATCCCACAAAAAATCTAAATCCTCAATCGGAATCCCGTCTATCATTACGAGAGCAGGAGAGTCAAAATGTATGGAATTGGAAATAGAATTCTCGTTGGCGTATAAGTCGTTGACACTGAGAAATTCGTCTTTGCGACGATTGCGTCGGTTTACATAGCTCAGGATCTCCAAAAAGACCTCTTCCATCACCGGAAAGCGGGTATAATCATCCAACAAATAGACCCAATCTGGCTCTCCATAAAAGTAAGTATCAGGCAGCTTGTCTGCTTTGCGGCCGCGCACTTCACTAAAATCTAGATAAGCATTGTTGATTTGCGCGTTGCGACTGAGGCTTTTGAGGTAGTCTAGTTTAGCGCTATCTATGCCCCAATCTAGGGGACGTAAAATTTGATGATCCTTGGCGAAGCCAGATTCGATCTCAACCGATTGGAGATTTTGGCCTTGGGCCCAGAAGAGCATATCCTTTTGTTGGATTTCGGGAGGGAGCAGCAGCGAAAATTTTCCGTCTCCGCTGAGCGGAACGGGAAAAATCCGGGCGTTATCGCCTGGGAACAATACAAATACATTATCATTTGCCCCTTTGATCTGCCCCTCTAGTCTTGGACTTAATATCTCGGGAGCGTATTGCGCTCCGCTGCTAGGCGTTGCTTCGGACAATTGAGATATTGCAGGCGACTCGACTGACCCATTGGGGTCGAATTTGTGGACAGAAACAGATAGCTGAGCCCAATCTTGTGTATCCAAGGCCTCAATATTGAGCTTTGCTTCGCTGCGCGAACGATAAATCTTTTGGTCGGTAGAGACTTGCAGGTTGGCCTGTGGAGAAGCTAAGGCTGTAGCCGAGAGAGCTGAGCGTTCCCCGATGGAGGGGGAAAGCTGACGAAAAGGATGCACTATCCGAATCCCGGCCTCGAAAAAATGCTCAGGACCAGCGTTCCGCATAGCGGCAGTATAAGCCTTGAGATAGTAGATGCCGCTACTAAGGCTGCCTTCCACAAAAAATTGGGCCTGGGCAAAGCCATTGACGAGACTTACTCGCTCTTGGATGACAGCTTGGGCCTCTTGATCAAGTAGTTCTAGGTATAAAACCTTGCTTAGCTGACTAGATTGCCCCGTTTCGTCGAGACAGTAGGCGGCCATCCAGATGGTTTCCCCGCTGAGATACAGATCCTTGTCAAGATGGACAAAGACACGCTCATTTTGGGCGAAAAGGCTCGTTTGCCAAAGCAAGAGGCCGAGAAATAGTATTCTTTTCATCATTCTACCCAAAAGTCTGGTTTGATTTCAGTTCCCCCCAATACACGACAATCGCTGCAAGGCTTGGTGGTGAAAATATATCCGGTAATAAAGGGGCGATCTCTAAAGTCATAGAAGACTTGACCACTATTGATTTTGCCAAAAACGGTAGCGTCTCGATCTGCTGAGGTAACCCCAGCCTCTAACAAACTCAGCGTATCTAAGGTCAGAAAGCATTCTCTAAAGCCATTGTTGATTCTAGTGGTGGGAGGCAGGTCGCCACGATTGACGTATAGACGTTTTTCGCTGACGGCCGAAGCGCTAAAGTATCCCAAAACTGGTTCTGTAGGGTCGTTAAGATTTTGGAGATTACCTAGGCGGGATTGGGGTTGACGATCGAAAAGTGAGCCTACATTTTCGGTGGACTCTTTGATGGTCTTCCAAAACAAAAACTCTTCTTCCTCCATCACATATTGTTTGACGAGGATGCTGTAGCGCTTATCCAAGCGATTGGTCTGAGTAGTGACATAAGTAAGCGGATGACCGACCAGCTTATCCCCTTCATTTTGCGTGCTAGAGGCAATGTTGATGCCCTGTGAGAATTCGGTTGCATAGCAAGTAGGAAAGGCTTGAACCGTTTCACTTTGGTCATTTTTTAGATTTTCCAGAATAGG
>CAZHOC010001139.1:0-2628 GCA_964534295.1 uncultured Bacteroidia bacterium
CTAAGCTTGCTGGCAAGCTAAGTAGACAACAAATCAGCTACGCAAAAAGCGCAAGGGTTACTGCTGTCAATATGCATCGTCTGGCTGAATCAGTTGCAGAAGTAGGTATAGAAAACACTTATCTAGTAATAGATGAGGCACATCTACTTACCAAGGGCGATTTCATGAATCGCAATGGGGAGGGAACGGTCTCTTGTGTTTTTGACCTGATTTCAAGGGCCAAGGGGGTGATTTACATAACGGCCACGCCTACCTACGGCATGGTGGAGTATTTGAAAATAAACGTACTCGATATCCCTACTCGCCCCAAAGGGCAAACACTTTCAAATAGAATTAGCTATAAGCCTACCGCTTATGACCCGATACAAGTGATTAGCGATACAATCACAAGAGAGGTTCATCAGAACGTTTTTAATCTAGCCTCAAATTCTATCCTTGTTCGGTTTAATAGCAAAAAATCCTTTCCAATATTGCTGGAACGATTGCAGCCATTCTTACCAGATGGTAAGCGAGCGATTAGTATTAGCAGGGAGAGTAAAACAAAAAAATGCGTTGACTATCAGTATATCGTAGATAATGAAAAGTTGCCTAAAGATGTATCAATATGCCTAGTTACCAGTATTTCTGATACTGGTATCAACATCAACAATCTTGATACAGCCTGGAACATCTTCATGAATCATACAGGCTCGCTTGATCCCACTGATATCGCACAGGCAGCAGGACGAACACGTAGAGCACTCAATAAGCGCTTGACTGTTATACACCCCACTAAGCAAAAGCAAGAGCCTCAAGGGGCTGTGATAACGCATGATTATGTTAGTAGGCTCCGATCGAGGATTAAGGCACTCAACGTCATTGAAGAAACGCAAGATATTGATAGCAGCTTTCGCACTGCTGAGTCTAGCAGCAAACACAGAACAAAACGTGCTATTCGCCGGCCTAAGTATCGAGAAGAATCTTACTGGGAGAATGAGCAGTTTATTCTAGAGCGCTATCACAAAGAAGTTCTTTCTCGCATGACAGCAGAAGGCGTTATGCAAGAGGTTGCTCGCTTTGACCCTCGTATCAAAGAAATCGCTGGAGGCGAATATGTGCCGTTCTATGCTGAGGTTATTGACAAGAGCATTAAGGAGGCCAAAGAAGCTGCTAGAGAGGAACAGCAGCGCGCAGACGCCTTGCTTAGAGGCCTATTGGTTAATAGTTACTCAGATGCTTTGCTAGAGGCTCGATACCATCTAAGCTTTGATGAGAAGGAACGAGAGGCAGTTCGACATTGGATTGGCAGTAACTGCAGGAAGGAGCTCAGCACCGAGGGGAAGTATTTTACTGACACCTATTATCCGATTTTATCATCATGTTCTGCCCTGCCAGTGGTGCAATTCATAGAGCTATCTCGACTAGGTTTTAATGTTGCAGAGGTCGCAAAGATATTCGCTGAGCTAAGCGAGCAATCAAGAGAGCATACTGAGAAGCAGATTCGATATGCTAAAGCCCGAATCAATGCTGCTGAGATAAAAGCAGGAAGGGAGTATGAATATGCGCAAAAGAATCTAAATAAAGCTAGGAAGGGGCGAAAGCTAGGGGCAATTATAAAGTTTGATTCATTAGCTACCTCACAGATACAGAATGCCGATAAGTACTTTGTAGATCTTGTCAATACCTGGACAAAGGATGGGAAACTCATCGAGCGGCTAGAGAAGTTTTTGGAAGATGATTTTGCTTATCATTTTTCGCCAGAACGATTTAATAGTTTCACTAGTAAACTAGACACTCTACGCATCGCGCACCTTAGCAAAAACAAGGCAAGACGAAAGCAGCTGAGGGACGCCCTAGATATCCAGACTGGGATGCAGTTCTGGACGTTTACACGACTGTTCAAAGACTATAAGAAACAGCAGTTCTCTCGAGAGAAAATCGAGCAAAATTGGAAGAGAGTAAACCCTGTTTATCTACCAACTCCGGAGGGGCAGAAGAGTGAAGCGATTACACTTTTCTTTGAATTATTCAACGCTAAATATGACCCCAGAACCCGAAAGTATCAGGCTACATCAAAGAATACGTTCGACACATTTCTGTCGAAAATAAATTTGAGTAGTTCTGAATATGCCCGCGAAAATCATGCTTTCAAGCCATTGAAGGGCGGAATAAATTCAAATACGGGTCAGGGGGGGCAACCTTTATATAATAATACTTTGCAGACCCCTAGTACACTCCTTTCCCTTTTCGATACAGAGCTACGACCGGCTATTCACCCAATGAAGAAAGCACCATTCTAATGAAAACGACCCTCATAAAACACTTACAATCCAAGCTACCACACTTAGAGCTTTTTGCACCCGCGATAGGTAACGGACTCTCTGAACGGTATCGAGACGATCACGGACAGCTTGCCCCTAAAGTCGAAGCCATTGAAGAGGGCGAAACGATGATGGTAAACGAATATCCTTTGGAATGGCTGGAGGCACAACCAATTGAAAGTCTCTTCGAGACATGGAAAACGCGACACTTGGAGAATGAGAAGAAACGGCGAGAAAACGGTGAATCGGTAGCAAAAACACCGCAAAAAAGACGCCGGCGAAAACGAGTTGTAATAACAGAGCGGATTAGGTAGGGTTTGAGGAAATT
>CAZHOC010001140.1:0-928 GCA_964534295.1 uncultured Bacteroidia bacterium
CCCAATAGCACTAAAAGGATCAAACCTAAGAAAAGGCTAATAAACTTCTGCCTGCGCAATTCCTCTTGACGATTACCAATGCGCCAATTAACCCGATCGAGTTGAGCATTGAGCTCTTTATTTTCTGTAAGGGCTGCCTCAAGGCTGGTGATACGGTCTTCGAGTATATCTTTTTCGATACTACGAGCAGCCTTAAAATTGAGCAGAGCGCTATCAAGTCTGCCGGTAGATTCATAGCTACGAGCCAAGCCCTCGGAGGCTTCGAGATTGAATTTGCGAAGCTTGGTACTACTAGGAGTCAATTCTGTCTTATAGCTAGGAGCTTGATCTCCTGACCATTGATAGTTAGGATTCTCAGCGTTCTCCGGAGGAGGCTCAGCATTGAAATAACCGTTTTCTAAGGCAAATTGACCCGCTTGCAAGGAATAGAGATTCGCCATGAGCGTATCGCCCATGGTATTACAAGTCATCGACAAAGAGTTAAAAGCCGAGATGACCCCATCCGGTGCATTGTTGGATTTATTGAGACTGAGCACATTTTGAAAGTGGGGCAAAGCGTCAGCAAAGGCATCTTGAGCGACGGCGATTTGGCCTAATTCATTTTCTGCCTCCGCTAGGTCCTGCCAACGTTTTTGGGCTTGCGCCTTGGCTTTAAAGGCTAGCCAAGCATCTTTGGCTTGTGGCCAGCGCTTGAGCCTTGATAGGACTTTGGCTTCTTCTTTTTGTGCTTGGTAGCGTCCCTCTGAGTCTTTGGTTAGGTTGAATAAGCTTTCCGCTTGATCGAGATGATCTAGCGCTAAAGGGTAGTGGGTGAGCCTAGACTGAATCTTGCCTAAAGTGAGATAACAGTAGGCCTCCGCCTTGCGATCTACTTTATTAAAGCTGCGCACTAGGGCCGAATCAATATAAAGGAGTGCCAAAGCAGGTA
>CAZHOC010001140.1:938-2628 GCA_964534295.1 uncultured Bacteroidia bacterium
CCGCAATCAGGCGATAAGTATCATCACGTAGATCTGCGGGCTTTTGTTGAGCATATACGGCTTGGCCGAACGCTAATCCGCAGAGAAACAATATGAGGACTTTTTGCTTCATTGAAGCTCAAACATAGTCAAGTTTATTCAAAAACAAAAACCTAAAACAATCCATTATTGTCTGATAGTCAGTGTTTTATGATGTGTTTAGGTCGTTGCTCCATTCTTCTATCTCGTTTATCCACTGAAACGACCCGTTAATGGATTTACGGTTTTTCTCCTAAATGTTTCCGCTTAGCTTCGAATTGACAATCAAACTCCCATCCTTTAAATTGTTATCATGAAGACCTTTTTAATTCGGCTTTCTTTTTTACCCTTTGCCCTGGCCATTTTTTGGGGCGCCAAGACCCTTTGGCAGCAACTCGCACAGCCACAGGAAGCAAGTGTGATGAGACTTGCTCCGCAGAACGATGAAATCCCTACAGTTCAGTTAGCCTTAGCCCTTGATATCAGTGGGAGTATGGATGGTTTGATTGATCAAGCGCAGACACGCATGTGGCAATTGGTCAATGAGTTGTCAACTACTACAGTAAAAGGCGTTACGCCACGCTTAGAGCTTGGACTTTACATTTATGGCGGAGATCATCTGAGTGCAGAGAGAGGCTATGTCAAGCAATTAGTGCCTTTTACGACAGATATTGATCAGTTTTCAGAAGCTTTATTTTCCTTGAGTACCAATGGAGGCGAAGAATATAGCGGAGCTGTGATTGAAACGAGTCTACGTGAATTAGCTTGGCGCGAAGATCAAGAGACTTTGAAAATGCTCTTTATTGCTGGTAATGAATCCTTCAACCAAGGCACGGTTGACTTCAAGCAGGCTTGCTTACAGGCCAAAGAAATGGGCATCAAAGTCAATACGATTTTTTGTGGCCCCTTTGCTCAAGGCAGTGTCTTGCAGTGGCAGGAGGGAGCTCAAATTGGAGGAGGCCAATATCTAAGTATTGATCATAACTTATCCCTTGAAGATGCCCCTACTCCTTATGACGATCAGTTTGGTGTCCTCAATAGTAGTTTGAATTCGACTTACCTCTACTATGGAGAGGGCGGCGAAGAAAAAGCCCTACGCAACATCCAAATCGATTCTTGGAATAGTAGTAAAAGCATCAGTGCACAATGCAACCGGACTACTACCAAAGCAAATGCTCAATACAAAAATGGTCTTAGTTGGGATTTGGTAGAAGCCAGTAGTGCCAAGACTTTCCAATGGGATGATGTGGACTTCAGGACCCTACCCAAAGATTGTCAAAACTTAAGCTTAAAAGAGTTACAAGTGCTGACCGAGAATAAGCGCCTTGAGCGCGAACGTATCCAAGCCGAGATCAACGAGCTAACGCAAAAACGCTCAGAGTTTCTTTCTAAGCTCGCCGCTGACAGCACTTCTCGTCTCGACGATGCCTTGATTCAGTGTTTGCACAAACAAGCCGCCGAAAAAGGTTACGAATTTTAATCGACACATATCATTGAAAAGAGGGCGTAAAGCAGCTGCTTTACGCCCTCTTTTTTTTTGATGGAAGCAGTTTAGGATTTCTTTTTCAAGACGATTTGTTCAGCGTGTTTATTGACAACATACGAATAAAAGGCCCGCAAATCTGGATACTCTTCTGGAGATACTTTTTCTCCTATGATAGGTATAGATAAC
>CAZHOC010001141.1:0-2627 GCA_964534295.1 uncultured Bacteroidia bacterium
AATATGATTGATGCCGCCACTGGCTATGCGGAAGCTTTGGCCGCTCCCATCATGATGCAGAGTCTACAGCAGATGCACGAAAGTCTTGAGCACGAAATCAATCGTCTGAAGACACTACAGCAAAAGAACAATCACATTCGCCCCGCCGAAATTCAAACTGCTCAGCAGGAACAAAATGATCTGACAGAATTAATTAGAGATGCTCGCATCCGACTAGACGCCATCCAATTGATACAAAAAATGTAGGTTCGGCATGCAAGCCGAACCCTGATAGTTTTATACATTATCCGGTACCACATAAGGGTAACGGTAGCGGCGTGTCAGCATCAAATCTGCTTCTTCATTGTCAATGAAGGTTTCGAATTCATTGTTGAAGTGCAGGCTTTGTTTGGTCCGATAGGCAATGTTGGCAATCAGCGGCAAGACGGTCGACATATGCCCCACTTCGATATCACAATTGAGGTCCATCCGATTCTCGGAACGCACTCCCTCAATGAAATTGGCAAAATGTCCTTTGCTATCAGGCGCAGCCATGAAGGTCTGATCTCCGCCTACAGCAGCCGTTTCGGCCATATCTGAGCCAGCAAAAGGCTCTTTCTCGCGCTTGCGGTAGGCTCGCCAAGTACCACCATTGACCTCCATATAACCTTCGGTACCATAAAACAGATTGCCAATCTTGATGCCTAGATCGCCTTCCCGATTGGTAAATCGGCCCCGAGTTTCAAACTCCAAAATCTTACCATCTGCATACTCAAATACGGAGGTTTGCGTATTAGGCGTTTCCTGGGAGCACTCCTCGGGACTTACCCCGAATATGCCGCCCATAGACTGTACTCTGACGGGATGCTCTTTTTTATTGAGTCCCCAGCGGGCAACGTCAAATTGGTGCGGCCCTTGGTTGCCGGTATCACCATTGCCCGTAGCCCAATGCCAGTGCCAGTTGTAGTGGCCACGTTTTTCATTGTAAGGACGATAACTAGCAGGCCCTAGCCACATATCATAATTGAGGCTAGCAGGAGGGGCACTATCCTTAGAGATGCCAAAGGAGTCTCTAGGCTTGTAGCACATGCCTTTGGTCATATAAACTTCACCGATGCCTCCTGCATGCAAGAAGGCCATGGCTTGCATTACATTACTTTTGGAGCGGTTTTGAAAGCCTACCTGCACGATACGATTATACTTGCGGGCCGCTTCGATCATCTTGCGACCTTCAAATACATTGTGAGAACTTGGCTTTTCGACATAGACGTGTTTACCGGCTTGGCAAGCCCAAATGGTTGAGAGCGCATGCCAATGATTAGGGGTGGCGATGCCCACTGCGTCAATATCAGCATCCTCAAACATCTTTCGCATATCGACCACCGTATTGGGTTTATTACCCTTTTGGTTTTTGGCCGTCATCTTGATGCGGTCCTCAAAAAACTGATTGTCTACATCACAGAGGGTTTTAATCTCTACTCCGTCAGCATACATGCCGGAGAAATTATTGATCAGGGATTTGCCACGACCTCTGAGGCCGACTACCCCCATTACAATGCGGTCATTGGCACCAAGGATACGACTGTAAGATTTGGCGGTAAGTGTGCTGGCAGTAAGCACCGCGCCGGCGGTACCGACGGCAGATTTTTTGATGAAGTTTCTTCTGTTGGGCATATTATTCTTTGGTTTGATAGGCGAGAGATTCGATTTCTTCTACCGTAGGATCATGACTAAAAACAGCCAATCGATACTGGAAGACGACTTTTTCTCCTTTGAGAAGATGATAATTTAGCTCAAGCGCTCCTTTGGAAAATACGCTCTGGCCCAATGGATTAGCGGCAAATAGCCCATAGCCTCGGGCATGCCAATGAGTAGGATAGCCGGGATTTTCTGGATGGTCATAAATAACGATAGCGACGGCTTTGCCTTCGATTTTTCCGGCAAGTTTCATCCAACTCGCTCTCGTTCCCCAGACCTTTCCACCAGCTAGTCCTTCGCTACTGAGATAATCGCCATTGGCACCATTGTCTTCATTTTTTTCCTTGGGCAGCTCTAGTTCGGTCGTAACTCGGATCGCAAACATTCCTTCCTTGTTATCCGTCAACTTTATGCTATCCAAAAGGGCCAAGAGTTCCGCACGGCGGTCAATAATGCGCGTGTCTCCTTGTAGCCAAAATTTGTAATGTGTTTGTTCTCTTAGGAGGGTATTGCCCTGATAATCTTGCCAAGCTGAGTGAGTGTCGAGGGTAGCAGCTTTCTCACCATTCTGGGAACGCTCAATTGATTCGTGTACGATGGTACCATATTTAGGCGCTTTTTCGGCCTTCCTAGCAATTGAATTATTCCAAAAGTCCAGCCCATTGACGTCGCCATAGTTGAACCAAACCCCTACATGATGTTGGTGGTCTTGGCGTTCGCCTGCTTTTTGTTTGAAGGGAAAATGACGAGTAATTTCTGCACCATTGGCACTAAAAACGGGCCAAAGCACCGGTTTTTTGAGGGGCTCGCCGTAGCGGAAACTGGTGAATAGCTCTCCATCAATGCGCACTTCCACCAAAGATTCATCCTCTTTGGGAAGCAATTGTATTTTGGGTTGAGACTCAGCAAGCCCGTATATGCCGCCTATCAAAATAGGGACAAGTAGTAGT
>CAZHOC010001142.1:0-2627 GCA_964534295.1 uncultured Bacteroidia bacterium
GGATGTGGCCATGCCGTAATGAAGGCGAAGATGCTAGGCTTTACGAAGCAGTGAGTGCAATTTCTGAATTTGCGATTGACTTGGGAATCAATGTCCCCACGGGCAAGGATTCTCTCTCGATGAAGCAAAAGTACCCTAATGAGGAAGTGATTTCCCCGGGTACAGTAGTAATCTCAGCGGCTGGGCATTGTGATGATATTACGCGCATCGTTGAACCTGTTTTGCAGGCCAATGGAGGCGGTATTTACTACATCAATCTCTCTCAGCAAGCACATGAATTAGGCGGTTCTGCCTTTGCGCAGACCCAAAATAAAATCGGAGCTAAGGCTCCTTCCATAGCAAATGCCAAGTACTTTGCTCGTGCGTTTGATACTATCCAGGGCTTGATCAAAGCGGATAAAATCCTTGCGGGGCATGATATTTCTGCGGGTGGTTTGTTGACGGCTTTGTTGGAGATGTGTTTTGCAGATCCGAAGCTCGGGGCTAATATTGACCTCAGCGCCATTGGGGAAGTGGATTCAGTGAAACTGCTTTTTGCAGAAAATGCAGGTGTATTGATTCAAGCTGTTGATAATTCGATAGAAGCTATATTGACGGATGCTGGAGTTGAGTTTACCCTCATCGGGAACGCTCATACCAATCCTGAGTTGAGCATTCGCAATGGGGAAGAGACTTTTGCGTTCGGCATCGCCGAACACCGAGACCAATGGTACGAAACTTCTTATCTCCTCGATCAGCACCAAACTGCTGGCGATTTAGCCAAGGCTCGCTTTGACAACTATAAACATCAGCCCCTAAGCTATAAATTCCCTACTGCTTTTACTGGAGTACGTCCCCAACCAGATTTAAGTAAGCCTCGTCCAAAAGCAGCCGTATTGCGTGAAAAGGGTAGTAACTCGGAGCGTGAGATGGCGCATGCTATGTATCTCGCAGGCTTTGATGTGAAAGACGTCCATATGACGGACTTGATCAGTGGGCGTGAGACTTTAGAAGATATTCAGTTTTTAGGTGCTGTAGGAGGATTCTCCAACTCGGATGTATTGGGATCTGCCAAAGGTTGGGCTGGAGCTTTCCTCTACAACGAAAAAGCCAAGCAGGCGCTAGACAATTTCTTTAGCCGTGATGATGTACTATCGGTGGGGATCTGTAATGGTTGTCAGCTGTTTTTAGAACTAGATCTCATCAATCCAGACCATAGCGTTCCGGCACGGATGCACCATAACGAATCTTACAAACACGAAAGTGCCTTTACCTCGGTAAGGATCCCTGAAAACAACTCCGTCATGCTTTCGAGCTTAGCTGGTACGCAGTTGGGGATTTGGATTTCACATGGAGAAGGTAAGTTTCATCTGCCGCTAGCGGAGGAAAACTATAATATCGTCGCGAAATACGGATATGAGGCTTATCCCGCGAATCCAAACGGTAGTGATTATAATGCGGCAATGATTGCTAGTGAAGATGGACGCCATTTAGCGACTATGCCTCACCTTGAGCGCTCGATTTTCCGTTGGAATTGGGCCAATTATCCGACGGATCGCCAAGATGATATTTCGCCTTGGATTGAGGCCTTTATCAACGCCCGTAAGTGGATTGAAGAAAGAGCTTAGTCTTTTTTCTCACAGCATAAAAAACGCCTTATCCCCAATCTCTTTTAGATTGAGGATAAGGCGTTTGACTTTCTGGGAACTAAGCCTGTTTTTCTAGTTTCTCACGGTCCCAGTTGGAGGTATTTGCGGCTGCTTCATAGGTAGTCTGTAAGAAGCTGTATAAGGTATCCTCTGGGGTGTCGGATTTTTGTACGTCTTCATACTTGAGGAAAAATTCTCCCATTTCTTGGCTGTAGAAGGCAGCTTCGGGCTCCACCTTTTGCTCTCCAAAGCTGGGATCACTAGGGTAGGCGTAAGCATAAAAAGCAGGGAAAGGAAAATCCTTAGATCCTACCCAAAAACCGGCGCTACTCACTTCTTGGGAATAAGCCTCTTGCATGACTTCGAGAGACATATTCGGTACACCCCCGGGATGTAAGGGAGCAGGATTGCCGGAAAAGCGGGTTACGGCAAGATCAAAACCACCCCAAAAAAGATGTACGGGACTAGCCTTGCCGATAAAGTCGCTTCTAAATTTGTTGAAGACTTGATTGCTCTTGAGCATTGCCTGCCAGATCGCATAAGCTGCATCTGGATCGTAGGATTTGTTGATAGTGTTCTCCGCAAACGGGATAGCGGGATCTACTTCGTTTGGGCTTGAATGGATCTTAATATCGAGCCCAATGCTAGCAAGCTTGTCAAACAAATCGGCATAAAAGTCTGCCACTGTCCGTGGCTTCAATTCACAACTGACAGATTCAGTCTCTGAACTTGAGATGATCAACTTGTGCTGTTTGAAGTCAAAATCGATCTGAAAAACTTGACCTTGATAAGGAATGCCATTGGTTGAAAATCCGGTAGGAGAGATATAAAGGGCAGTATGCCAAGAATGGTTTTGCCAAGGCATGGTGCGTAGACGAATTTTGCCAACGATCTGAATCCATTGATGGATGGTCTCAATGGTATCTTGAATCTCATGAAATTTTAAGACCGGCCAATTGTGAGTGTTTTTCATTTTGTATTTCTTTTTGAATAGTCTCC
>CAZHOC010001143.1:0-1567 GCA_964534295.1 uncultured Bacteroidia bacterium
CCAAATGTGATTCCAGCGCAAAGCGCCCATGCGATTGCCCCAGAGGGTTTTATTTTTGAGGGAAAACTCATAGTAGCCTTCCTGGCCGGGTTCGCCTTCTTTTTCGTCGGTACGAATCCCAAGATTATCGTCCCCCAGATAGGTGCTGAAATAGAGACGATCTTTATCAGAAAAGATATGATTGACCTTGGCGTTGACATCATAAAAGTGATAGCCAAAGCTAGCGGCTCCTTCGGTGGCGATTCTAGAGATTGGACGCGAAAGCAAGTCTAAATACGTACGACGTCCCGAGACGATAAAGGAAGTCTTGCCTTTGATGATCGGTCCTTCGATCGAGACTTTAGAACTAATGAGACCAACGGTTCCTTCGCCATGAAACTCTTGCATATTTCCCTCCTTCATGCGGATATCGAGTACCGAAGAAAGGCGACCGCCATAACGAGCGGGGAAACCACCCTTGGTCAGTTTTACACTCTTAAGGGCGTCCGCATTGAAAACTGAGAAAAAGCCTCCCAAGTGACTCACATAGTAAAGCGGTACATCGTCGAGTAGGATAAGGTTTTGGTCTGGTCCGCCACCGCGAACGTATAGCCCTGTCGCTCCTTCGCTACCAGATTGAACCCCGGGCATCAATTGGATGGCCTTGATGACATCTACCTCACCGAGCAGAGCAGGTAACATCTTGATCTGCTTGATGGGGATATCCACGGTACTCATTTCGGTACGCTCCTGTAAAGCGCGCTCATCTTCGGCAACAATGACCACTTCATCTACCGTATAAGCTGCTAGAGCAATGTTGATTACGGTATCTGCTTGAAGATTGATAATCTGCTTGTAGGTTTGAAAACCAGCATTGCCTGCCACCAGTTGGATTTCCCCTGCGGGCAAGGATAAGCTAAAAAAACCGAAATTATTGGAGAGGGTGCCTTTGGCAGAACGCGCATCATAAACGCGAGCCGAGATAAGTTTTTCGCCGCTTTCGGCGTCAGTGAGATAGCCACTGATGGTGTAGCGCTCTTGGGCGCTGAGAGCAAAAGCGTTCAGCAACGCTAAAAGGAAAAAGAGACCCCTTCGGAGCCTAGTAGTATCTTGCATAGAAATAGGTTAAGTACATCTGACAGATACCAGACGGCATGCCTATTCAAAACGTTGCTCATTTTAAGGGGAAATATTTTTGTATTTTTGATTATATGTTCATCTCATTTTTTCTCAAACTGCGTCAACATGGCATAAAATGCTCTATAAAGGAGTATTTAGACCTCATGGAAGGCCTGCAGCAAGGAGTAGTCGAAGGCGATTTAGAGGAATTTTATTTTCTCGCTCGCGCCAGCTTGGTCAAACATGAAGGGCAATTTGACGCTTTTGATGTCCTCTTTGGGGAGTATTTTCATGGCAAAGAGGGGATGAGCAAAGACTTCTGGAAGGATATCCCAGAAGAGTGGTTGCGAGCCGAAATGGAAAAGGTCATCGATCCGGAAGACCTCAAAGCTATCGAAGAGATGGGCGGCTTGGACGAACTAATCGACCGCTTTAAGAAGTTGATGGAGGAGCAGGAAAGGCGGACCGA
>CAZHOC010001143.1:1577-2624 GCA_964534295.1 uncultured Bacteroidia bacterium
GGAGATCAGAACATTGGTACAGGCGGTACCTCCCCTTTTGGCAATAATGGCTACAATCCCAAGGGATTTCGGATCGGGCAGGACAAAAGTCGTCATCGCAACGCGATCAAAGTCTGGGACAAACGCAAATACGCCAATCTCTCCGATAAGGCTGAACTCAACACCCGCAACATCAAGCTCTTGCTCAAAAGGCTACGTGTCCTCACCCGTGAGGGCATGCAAGATGAACTAGACCTCAATGGTACGATAAGAGCAACCTCAGACAATGCGGGTTATCTCGATATCAAGATGCGGGCGCCGCGCAAAAATCGCGTTAAGGTGCTATTACTGCTGGATATTGGTGGCTCTATGGACGATCACGTTGAAATGTGCCAACGCCTCTTCACCGCAGCTCGGCATGAGTTCAAGCATCTTGAATATTACTATTTCCACAACTGTCTGTACGAGTTTGTCTGGAAGGACAATAATCGCCGCCACCAAGAGCGCATCTCCACCTGGGAATTGATCAATAAATACAACAAAGACTACAAACTCATTTATGTGGGAGATGCTGCGATGTCCCCCATTGAGATTATGTATCAGGGCGGGAGTGTAGAGCATTGGAACGAAGAGCCTGGCATGGTTTGGCTGCAACGGATGAAAGATCACTTCCCCTATATGGCTTGGATCAATCCTAATCCAGAATACGCCTGGAACTATTATCAGTCGACGGAACTTCTCCGCAAATACATGGATTATCGCATGTTCCCGATGACCTTAGATGGTATCCAACAAGCGATGAAATCCCTCAAAGATTTAAGGGTAAAGTTTGGGGATCCCAATAGCTCAAAATCCTATGAGTAGCAAAAAGCTCGGCATGGTACTTTCGGGTGGAGGTATGCGCGGTGTGGCCCATCTTGGGGTCATTAAAGCCTTACAACGCCACGATATAGCGCCTCAGTTTATCTCAGGTACGAGTGCTGGCGCGATTGTCGGAGCGCTCTATGCGGCAGGCTGTTCGGTGGCGGAGATGATGAAGTTTTGGGAACAAAGTCTACCCTTTGAGAT
>CAZHOC010001144.1:0-2623 GCA_964534295.1 uncultured Bacteroidia bacterium
GCCCACTCTGCGGGCTTTGTGTTTGCTTTACCAACCCAGAAGAAACCTGCCAAACCTCCTGTTGAGCGCAAAAGACCGCAACAACCAGAAGTGGCAGAGATTTCAGATAGGGATGGTGATGGCATTGCAGATGGCGACGACCTTTGTCCAGATGAAAAGGGATTAGCCATGTACTTAGGCTGTCCTGCTGATGAAAAGGAAGAGGAAAGCGTTCCGGCGGAGCCGGCTCCTACGACTGCCAAGAAGCCAGTAAGCTCTTTTGCTATCGTTGATGAGCAAGCAAGTCCAGCGGAAGCAGAGGCAGAGCCAGTAGAAGAATTTCAAATTGAAGATATGAGCCAAGAGGCTCGTTTATCTGATCTTAAAATCAACGATGAGGCCGAAGCGGAGCCCGTAGAGGAAGTAGTTGCTGAAGAAATCCCGGAACCCGTTAAGACTGAAATCGTCGAGATCGACATAGAAGATCAAGAATTCCTCGCCGCCGCCATCAACAATATTTACTTTGAGTATGGTAGCGAAAACCTAACGGTATCAAGCTTAGGTGTCCTAGACACAGTGGCTTTGATCCTCAAAAAATATCCAGAATACAACCTTCAGGTTCTAGGTCATACAGACAATACTGGCGATCCGACATTCAACCAAATCTTGAGTGTCAAGCGCGCCTTCCAAGTCAAGTACTATCTAGTCTACACCAAAGGGATTCGCCTCTCTAGGATTTCATCTGACGGTTATAATTCTGCGGTTCCATTGGCAGACAATACTACTGAACGCGGTAGAGCCATGAATCGCCGGGTAGAGCTTAAGGTTTCTCATAATACGACGCCTTCGCCCTATCCCAATTAATCCAGCAAGTGTATTTTAGTTTTTCATAGTTGTAGGGTAAAATCGAACCTCTCTTATTTACAAGAGAGGTTTTTTCATGACCAATACTTCCACGCCTTCATAGTGCACTTGCTCCTCTGGCACCCAGCCCATGCGAGCATAGAGGCCGCCATCAAGATGCTCAGTCTGTAAATACAAGCAGGGGACTTGGTGTTGGACAGCTAGTTCAAGGATCCGCTTGATCATCTTCGCGGCTATGCCTCTTCCCCTAAACTCTGGCGCCACATATACGGCTCCTAACCAATGTTCCTTTTCAGGATAGATGGACATCTCTCGAAATTTTAATTGGGCGCCACCGGTCAATTGGGACCCATCATAAGCGACAAGGCTCAAAGGCAACTTATCCTTATTGAGAAATTGGCTCAATTTCTCCTCCTCTTTCGCGACACTGTTCCCCGGGACTTCATGCCCCCATTCTTTGAAGTACCAACGTGCCAAGGCAGGAATCGCTTCAGGGCGATCCGCCAATAAAAATAATTCCATAGCAAAGGATTAGGCTTCCGGTCTGATGTAGTTGAAATAAGCTCTTTCTGTTAGCTTCGACCAAGCCAGCCCCTTGGTCTGGAAATCGCGGTAAGAATCATATATCTGGCGTGCTTCCGCATCTGAATCGGCGAGTTCTTGTACCACTTCTTCAGTATAAATTCGTAGTTGATCAGTAATGGCTTTAGGAAAGGCTTTTAGTTGCACATTGGCCTCAGAAAGGATCTTTTGCAGGTATTCTGCATTGCGAGCTTCAAACTCACTCAGCGTCCATACATTGATCCACTGAGCCGCCATCGCCACAATTTGCTGTAGGTCTTGAGGGAGTTCTTGGTACAATCTCCGATTAACGATCAACTCTAGGGTGGTACCGGGTTCATGCCAGCCGGGATAGTAGTAATACTGCGCTATCTTATGGAAGCCCATGAGATAATCATGGTAGGGACCGATCCATTCCGTTGCGTCTAGCACTCCCCTTTCTAGATTCGTAAATACCTCACTCCCGGCTACTGCCATGGCCGTAACCCCAGCTCTGGACATTACCTTGCCTCCGAGGCCAGGGATACGCATTTTGAGGCCTTGTAAATCATCGAGAGTCTTGATTTCTCGATTAAACCAGCCTCCCATTTGTACCCCTGTATTGCCGCCAGGAAAGGCTTTGAGGTCAAAGGGTTCATAAACCTTATCCCACATTTCTTGTCCGCCTCCACATAGCAGCCAGCTATTCATCATTTGAGCGTTCATCCCGAAGGGGACCGTAGCAAAAAACTGCGCTTTAGGTACGCGGCCCGCCCAATAATAGGAAGCACCACTACCCATCTCTATCGCTCCGACACTCACAGCATCAAACAATTCAAAGGCAGGCACCAATTCTTTATCACCATATACTTCTATCGTCAAGCGACCGCCAGACATCATATTGACCATCTCGGCAAACTTTACAGCCCCTTCCCCTAAAACGGGAAAACCAGCTGGCCAGGTAGTGCACATCTTCCATTTGATGGCTTTACCAGAAATGATTTGAGGTCCTGATTGTTTCTCAGTTTTGGCTTCTGAGGCACAGGCTCCCATCAGCAAACTACTACCCGCCAAAAGTGCTGTACTCTGCCTGAGAAATGTCTTGCGGCTGACTTTATCCATGTTAATCTTGCTTGAGCGAAACAATCTACACAATTTCCCGCTTCTACTAGTAACCATCAACATTTATCTGCGTAAGTCCGATTGTTGATGAAAAACTGTAGAAGATTCAACTGATTAT
>CAZHOC010001145.1:0-2622 GCA_964534295.1 uncultured Bacteroidia bacterium
ATGATCTAAACCTTTTTGGCGCTGAGTTGATCTATAACTCAATGGCGCACGACAATTTTGAATGTAGAAATACTTCGAAATTGGGCGTTCGACATTCTACATTCAGAGTTCTATCGTTCTGCGAAGCAGTCGTCCTAAAAGCTATAAAACCTCAAACTCAATATACTGCTGGGTCGCGCTATCAAATGCTGAGGTTGTTTCCTTTTGGTCCAAGAGGTTTTGCAGATTGTTACCTGCGACATCTTCTAGGCGACTGTCTATAATGATTTGATACTTTCCTTGCTGCCAAGCTTGGGCGGGGATAAACTGTATGATTCTTTCCGCTTCTGCCACTTCCCAACGACCTGCAATGTGGTCTTGCGCTTGGTTTTGTACTTGAATCATGGATTGAAGCAGCGCATGGTCCATAACTCTATCAAATTGGATGCTCAATACTTCAGTGCTATTGGCTGAGGGGTCTTCGACTACCCATTGGTTTGCCTCTATCTGCTGACGATAGGCTTTCCCCACTACTAATTCTTTGCTGGTATCTATGCCCAGTTCCTGTCCATATACATCCTGCCAGTAAGCGGAAATCTGTAAGTAATAGCGTTTGCCTTCTAGCAAAGCGGGGCCGTACTCTATATTAGTCGAAACGCCTCTTTTGATCCTACCTGGATCGAACAGAAGGGTAAATCGCTTCCCATCAGGACTCCACAGCTCCTCTTTGAAGGCCATAAAGGCCCGCTTGTCAATGTTCCCTTCTGCATCAACCAATTGTATATGATCTAGCGCCTGCCCTTTTTTCATGGGCGTATTGAAATAGAAGTAGAAACGTAGCAAATTTTCGGGAAGCTCACTCGCCGATGGGTAAATACTGACAACTTTTGCCTGCTCAGGCGCTCCTTGTTCCGCTATCTGAAAAGCTTTATAAACGTACTGAAGATCACCTTGGGTCTCTTTGATTCTGGCCGCATAAGTCATGCCTCTTTCAAATGGAAAGTAGGGAGTAAAAACCAAATAATCTTCCCTAACGCTATAGTGTCCCTGAATCGGTTCTGAAGCATATTCTTTCCCCTCCTGCTGCACAAAAACAGACAAGGATTCGTGGCCCACTTTTTCTTTATCAAGCGCTGGAGTGCCTACAATTTTCAATTGAACGCTTCCATCTGGTTCGCTGGGGAAGATCAAGACCGGAGTACTTTGGGAGAATGCAGTTGAAAAAGCCATCATCAAAAGGAACATAAGAACATATGGCGAAATATGCATAGGGGTTAGGCTTAGCTCGGACGGGGGATATCAAATTCTCCGACGATATTGTGCATCCTGAAAGGGAAATTGGTAAAAACCGTTTCCAGATCTAGACTACCTGTCTCAAAGTCTCGATTCAAAGAAACGAACTGTCGCTCATTCAATAAGTCTATTCGCAGAGAGGCCCCGCTAAACATGATGGGCTTACCGATGGGGCCATAGGGCATCATGGGATGTAGATCTGTTTTGCCACCTCGCGCAAAGTCCTGATCCGTAACAGCTTTCGCACCTTGGAGTTCACTTAGTGGAATGACCATCGGGCTTCTACTATTATTGGTAACGAATAGCATATCCTCTCCATTCAAACTAAAGGGAACCATGTCTATGGGTTGACCGTTGCCCATATCCCCGAGGGTTCTGGCGCTGACCTTGGTTCCGTCTGTGAGTTCCCCAAGGGGAATCAACACCAAAGGACTACAAGTATAGGCAGCTACCAATTGGTCTATACCATCAATCTGTTTTACGACCATTGATCGTATCGGCGCACGGCTTTCGTAATTATCGTGCACGATATGATACATCTCAATATTACTGATGCTTTCCGTCCCATTGAAGGGGTAGGGCAATCGGCGCAAGACCGAGCTAAATTCTTCATTGCTAATGCCTGAAACGAACAATTCCCCTTGGTGATATTCCATCGCTACGATAGAGAGCGTCCTTAAAGATCGCTTCGATTTAGCGATGTCCTTTTGGGTAGGAGCTGCCCCCGCTATGCCACGCAAGCCAATATGTTGACTATTATCAGGAACCTTATTCAAGCGCTGGGAAGTGATTTCCAGGGCCGATAAATCGATTAGATGGAGTTTATTATTAGCGCCCACCTTGAGCAAGGCCGGCAAAGCATTTGTCCCATGGCCACGCGTCACCGAAAGATAGACTTCCCCACTTCTCGGATGTACCGCGATGTCGTTGATCTGTACATTCGCTTGGGTGGTGCCTAATATGGCAGCGATTTGTACATCTATCTCATAAATGAAAAGCTCAAAGGGATCCTTCTTTTCACTTTCATTGGTAAAATCAATCGCATGAATAGCTCCCGCGATATTGTCCCCCGCAAAGAGAATGCCTTCATCACTAAATTTTAGAAGGCCAAGTGATTTGATTTCGAGGGAAGGGGTAGAATAAGCTCCAGTAGTCATTGAACACATTTTGATGATCGTTTTTTTTGTCTCTAAGCAATTCGTTCATTTTTTTCCCTCAGAACGCTTATAACTAGGGAAATCAAATTCAGCAGCTTCCATATTGTGTAATTAGCATTAGTTTGATTAGGCAAAGCTATCTTATATGTCCCTCCAATTGTAAGAGAACTGCTATATCGTAAGCTATCCGATG
>CAZHOC010001146.1:0-2620 GCA_964534295.1 uncultured Bacteroidia bacterium
GTACATATTTTTTCTTGCTGCTGCGCAGAACGATTATCCCCTCCCAAGTCAAAAAACATGGGCGAATGAGCGTTCTGGGACAGAGAAACAGAAAAAGTCCCCAACAAAAAAATCGTACACCAAAGCGAAGTACGCATCATTTAAGGCTTGGGGTCTACCTCCTGCTGACTCATAATCAGCTTCATATACTCCGTCAAATGATCTTGGTAAATATCACGCGGTTGAACCTGATGCTTATTACACAAAGAAGCTGCATAACCCACCGCAGCCCCCATCTGGCCAGTAGTCAGCATCACTCTTGGTCCCCCCAAACCGACATGTGAGCAGCTAAAACAACGTCCGGCCATGAAAAGATTATTGATATTGCGGGAATATAGACTACGGTAGGGGATGTAATAGCGCTCAGTGTGGTAAAACAAAGCCGTAGAAAGAAAATCTGGTTTGCTCTCGTCTTGGAGATTTTGCTGATAATGTACGTCTATCTCTCGTTTTTCTACCACCACCGAGTCAGGAAACTGACGATGCTCCAATACATCTTTAAAGGTAAAGATATGATCTCCCACCAAACGACGTGATTCACGCTTGCCCAGCAGATAAGAAACCCATTGTAATTGATACTTAGCGTTATCGGGATTTTGCTTGGCATTGGCAAAGGAGCCATAAATTGCTCTGAGCATATGATCGCGAATCTCTTCTCCATCTTCGATTTGATGTAAATCATTGCGGGAAAACTCCCAATACCACTCCCCCGCCACGGCGGCATGATCTTCTGCCACTTCTTTGGCCCAAGGCAGAAGCGGAAAATCGGTGGGCTCCTCCAATATCTTGGTTTGCCAGAGAATAGAAGATCCCATCACAAAATTGTCAGCTTCCTCGGGGCTCCAAAGCTCGCCCCATTCTTCCCAGGCTTCGCCGTATTTATGCACACTTTCCCGCCCGTATGAATACTCCGCCCCGGCCCAGTAGCCAATCCAACCATCACCCGTAGCATCCACAAAGAGCGGAGCCTCAAAGCGGATGCGTTCTCCGGAGGAGGTATGCCTAGCATCTACATACTTGATGGTATTGTCCTCAGCATGAGCCGCATACGCGCGAAAGTTGTAGTGAATATCGATATTTTCATAGCTCTGCATATTGCGCTCCCGCTTCTCTTGATCTTTAATAGCTTCAGAAGAGCCATTAGGATAATGCTCAGTGTCGATCATCTTGAGGATACGCTCGAATTTGCCGTAAATCCCTAGCGTATGCACCCTAATTTCACTGCTGGCATTACCACCGAGTAAGGCACGGTCATGGATCAAAGCCACTTTTAAACCTTGCTCAGCCGCCGCAATGGAGGCCGCACAACCCGCCAAACCTCCACCAGTAACTACTAAATCATATTGTTTGCTTGTTTCAGGGGCGAGGGGCTCTTGCAATTTTTCTTTACGCCAAGCGCTAAGCGCCTTAAGAGAACGAGGCGGTGGGGTATTACTTTGACTGAGATAGATGGCATCGCAGCGCCCATTAAAACCTGTAAGGTCAACCAGAGTGAGTTTAGTTTTTCCTTTTTTGAGCTTTCGTTCCCCTACATACTCCCAAGTCCAGCCGGGAGTCAGCCCTAGTTTATCGCCCAGTTTTTCTCCATTTATGTGTAGTTCAAATTGACCCGGAGCTTCCCAAGGACCTGGTACCCAATTTTTGGTCCGCGCCCAAACGTGATAATTGCCAGTTTTTGCTAGGACAAATTCAGTTTTCGCATCGCGCACAGGCTTACCCATGCCATGAGCCATGAGATAAGGAGAACCCATTTGCTCGACGAATTGTGGATCGCTTACCCAGCCGCCTTTATCGAGAAAACTTTCGGCTTCGAGTAAAATATCTTCTTGGGCGTAGCCCCAATGCCCCAAAGCAAGAAAAGCGAGCAGGGCCAAAATTTTGTAGGTTTTCATTTGCCTATAGGGATTAGTTCGGCTTTGCCGAACGCTAAAATCAAACTAGTGAAAAATCTGCTCAATGGGAATCCTTAAGTGAGGCTTCATATTGGCTATCTTTTGTATAGCGTAGTACCATGGGAGCTCCCTTTCCGCGCGCCTCTTTGACCGCTGCTTGGCAAGCCCTGCGTAGCTCTTCTAATTTATTCTTGTGCGATTTTTCGGAGACTAGATTGTGCGACTCATGGGGATCATTTTGCAGATCATACAATTCTTCATAGACGATTTCTTCGCCTTTAAAAGGAGCCTCAATATAGGCGCGATAAAGGGCGATATCAGGGTCATAGACCCCATAAAGCATCCTGTTTACACTGATGCCCAAAGCTTCAGCTGTCGCGATTTTTTGCAAGGCAGGGAGGTTGTTGTTTGGGTAATAGCGGATGTATTTCCAGCGTTGATCTTGAATCGCTTCACAGCGCGGATTACCGAAATGGGTAGACCATAAGTTTTCTGTAAACAGGTACTCTCTTATCGCAATGTCTTCTCCAGCAATTAGCGAACTAAGATCTTTGCCTTGGAAGCTCTCAGGAATCTCAAGCCCTGCCATTTCGAACATAGTGGGAGCAATGTCTATCGTTTGCACCAAGGCATCCAATGTTTTTCCTCCCTCTTCTTTTGGCCGGCGAGGATCGTAAATCATCAAAGGC
>CAZHOC010001147.1:0-2619 GCA_964534295.1 uncultured Bacteroidia bacterium
AATGAACTTACCGATCTCAGTATCGTTGTTAGAAGAGATAGTAGCAACCTGAGCGATTTCTTTAGAATCACCGATTGCTTTCGACATTTTTTGAAGTTCAGCGACAACCACCTTAGTTGCTTCGTCGATACCGCCTTTTAGCTCCATTGGGTTAGCACCAGCAGTAACGTTTTTGAGTCCTTCACGGACCATAGCTTGAGCGAGTACGGTTGCAGTAGTAGTACCATCACCTGCTACGTCAGCAGTTTTAGAAGCTACTTCTTTTACCATCTGAGCACCCATGTTTTCGATAGGGTCAGAAAGCTCAACTTCTTTAGCAACGGTAACACCGTCCTTGGTGATATTAGGAGCACCGAATTTCTTGTCGATTACTACATTACGGCCTTTAGGACCGAGGGTAACCTTTACTGCGTTGGCCAATGCGTCTACCCCTCTTTTGAGGCGATCACGGGCGTCAACGTTAAATTCGATTTTTTTTGCCATGATATTTCTTAGTCTTTTCTAGCGTTTGGTTAAATAATAAAAATAAAAAGAGCGAGCTGGAATTAGATGATAGCGAGGATATCTGATTCACGCATGATCAAGTAATCACCGCCATCAAGAGCGATCTCAGTACCAGAATACTTGCCATACAATACGGTATCCCCAACACTAACGGTTGTGGGCTCGTCTTTTTTACCTGGTCCAACAGCCACTACTTCACCACGCTGTGGCTTTTCTTTAGCTGTGTCAGGGATATAAAGTCCGGAAGCTGTTTTTTCTTCGGCGGGAGCTGGTTTTACCAACACACGATCTGCAAGAGGTTTGATGTTTACTGCCATAGCAATAGTCTCTAAATTGAGTTTTTATTGATGCTAATTTATGCCCATGCGAGATCGAAAAATGTGCCAAAGGGCTATTTCCTGCCAAATCCTGAATCCACCGACATTTTAGGCAGTCAGCTTGTCAGAATGACAGAAAGCTTGTCAGAAAACATGACAATATTGACAGCTTGACCTACAACTCCCTCACTTTATCCTCCAACCAAGCCTTCTGACTGATTTTTTGAGTATGTGAGATTTCGGCCAAAAGTTTGGCTTTATCCTCGGCTACTGCTTGGGCACCACTAGCCTGTTGACGAGAACGCAAAGCCTGCAGCTTGCGCATAAAACGGATCAGTTGTATATGTACTTCCTTCTGGTAAGGAGACAACAATCGATTGCGTTGCAACCAAGTCCCAAAGGTGTGTAGTACAGACGCTAGCGCATCTATATCATCTAGTTCGTAGTAGATCTTTAACAGGAGGGTCTTGGCCCCCGGATAGTAAAAGACATCTTCAAAGGCCACCTGAGTGAGGAGCCGCATCGCGGAACGGTAAGATCCCCTCGCGAAGTACAGTTGTGCTCGATTGTAAGCCATAGCGTTGTCTCGTTTCTCCGCTTGCACTCGAGCTTCTATATCTACTAAAAACTTTTCCGTCCAATCAAACTGTCCCAAGCGTACCCCAAGGGCTACGATATTCTTTAAATCAGCATGTCCTAGATAACCATCTGTAAAAATCAGCTCTGAGGCGAGCATTTGTTGATACAGATCAAAAAGCTCGTTGAGATATTGCGTCTTACCTTGATTGCCCTGTTTGATACAATAGTTGCGAGCGTACTGATAGAGGGTTTCTTGTTCGTCTAGCGCTAGTTGATCACTATCTGCCTTCAAAAAGCTTTTGAGATGGGTATAATGGCTGGGCTCATCCTCCTCCGTCAAACATAGGAGGACGTAAAAATATGCCTGAATCACCGGAGAGTCGAGATACTGGGTATGATGGGCCTGCATATACTCGATAAAAGCCCGCTGCAAATAAGGTATGCCTTCCGTCCGGAGGATGTTTTGGCGATTGACGAGTTGGCAGATGTTTTTAAGCATGGAGATCACATAAAAGCGATCTAGCGCTTCTATCTGATTGACCAAGCTCTGGTTATCCATCCGCTTGCCTTCCCGCAAGAAATAATCATCTCTTTCCAGCTCTAGCCAATGCAAGTGAAAATAATCGCTTTCATTGAGTTGAGCGTTCCGCGATAAGCGGCGCAACAAACGATCACTCTCCTTTTGAAACAACTCATACAACTCTCGCTCCTTGATGGTTTGGAGCAGATATTTTTTTCGCTCTACAGACTCATGCTGAAGTCGCTCCCACACCCAAAAGTCCTCCAAATGTCCCGTGATGTAGGACAATAAGTTGCTAATGCGCGTATACTCAAAAGCCTCTTTAGGAAATAGTTGTGCGTCTAGATACTCACGGCTTAGCTCCACCTCCTCTTGAAAAAGTAGTTCAGTCAATTCGACCAGTTTTTCATCCGTATTATGATAGGGAGAGCGAAGGTAGCGCAAGAAGCGATTACGCTCAGTTTTCTTGAGCGAACGCAGCATCTGTATGAGTTTCGAATTGTCCAAAGGCTTATCAATGCAAAGCGTAATTTACGCCTTGATTCGATTTATCCTTTGCTTTTTCCCAAAAAGAATAGGGTAAGCAACGAATTGCTTACCCTTTGTGAACGGATCATTTACTTTTACCAGGAAACAAAGTAAATAAGATCGTAAAAATGCATGTGTACCGACAAACGGCATTCTAACCTAAGATTACAG
>CAZHOC010001148.1:0-2619 GCA_964534295.1 uncultured Bacteroidia bacterium
CGGGAGATTCTGCTGGTATGATCATGCCTCTAGTAGGGAACGGTATGGCGATGGCAATGCAGGGAGCTTGGATGTTGGCAGGCTGGGCTGATGGATTCTTGAAAGAAAAGTATAGCCGAGATCAATTGGAAAAAGGATACCTTCGGGATTGGCAAAAGCAATTCAAACTGCGTTTGTGGGCCGGACGACAATTGCAACAAATGTTTGCCCGTACCTTTTGGTCCGAATTAGCTGTTAATGGTCTTTCTACTTTCCCGAAAATCGGGCGAGCGGTCATTAGCAAAACGCATGGCCTCCAATTTGGTGAAGAAGCATATGTGGCGAAACCGTAGCATGGAAAAAGAGTGGTTAGACGAACTCGAGCAAGCAGGACCTGATTTGGAAACTACGCTTCGCCAACTCTCTATCATCAATCGATGGCTGGGAACGCACAATAGCATCATTAACGCACTCCCTTTGATGCTTGCTAAGGCTGCTAAGTCAAGCAAAATAAAAATTGTAGACCTAGGTTGCGGGGGAGGGGACTTATTGCGAAAAGTAGCAATTTGGGGTAGAAAACACGGCTATCAATTCGAACTTGTTGGCCTAGATGGAAATGCTCATACATGCGACTATGCTGCTTCCCAATCTCAATCTTACCCCGAAATTACTTTCAAAAAGCAAGATCTATTAGCCAATACCCGGCTACCCGCAGATACCGATTTAGTCATCAGTAGCCAGTTTTTGTACCATTATTCAGACGAGGCCTTGACCCATGTTTTCAAACAACTACCAACTCAATGTAGTTTAGGGCTTATCAGTTCTGATTTACATCGACATCCCCTGGCTCATATGGCTTTTGCTTTGCTTACTTTTTTCCTTCCCGTCCATCCCATGATAAGGCATGATGGTTTGCAGGCGATAAAAAGAGGTTTTCGGCGAGCCGAACTACTCTCCATCCTGCAAAATTCAGCTTTAAGCCAATTTCGCCTTCGCTGGGTTTGGGCCTTTCGTTTCCAGCTGCTTATCTTCACTTCTGCCTATGCTTGAATTTGCTTACCGCTCCAACGAAGATGAATGGATGGATGATCTAGAGATGGAGGGTCCCATGCTTTCGCAAACTTTAGATCAATTGAGTAAGATCAACTATTGGCTAGGAGGCTCGGGCCCAAGTGTCAATGGCTTGGCGCGCTTGGTCAAAAAAGCACCCCAAGCTTCCTACAAAATTGTAGACCTTGGCTCTGGCGCTGGAGATACCTTAAGGGCCATGGCCAAATGGGGCCGGAAAAATAATATAAAACTAGAGCTGACAGGCCTTGATGCTAATGCGCACTGCATTCGCTACGCCCAAGAGAAATCCCAAGATTATCCCGAAATAAGTTTCCGACAATTAGATTGCTTTGGTGATGAGTTTTTTCAGCAGGACTATGATATCATTCATTGTGGTCTGTTTTTGCATCACTTTAGCGACGAACATCTACTTGCATACCTTCCTCGCTTAAGCCAATTGGCCAAAACTGGGATAGTGATCAACGATCTTCATCGAAGCAAAATCGCCTACCGACTTTTTCAGTTGGTGTGCACTGTTTTCCGGTCTTCCGAAATGGTCCGTCATGATGGTTTGGTTTCTATTCAAAGGGCCTTTACTCGCCAAGATCTCAAACAGCTTTTACCTTTAACACCCCTAATTAGTTCAGAATTACGCTGGCAATGGGCTTTCCGCTATCAAATGATAATGGATACCCGAGCCTATGGTCAGCCCCAATAATATGAGTGCTCCTAAAATCATCGCCACTGCTACTGCTCAGCCACAGTATACGCGTTCTCTGGAAGAGTCATGGGCTCACATCCAAAAGTGGGTAGAACCCTTACCTGAACGCCAGCAAAAAAAGGTGTTACGGATCTTTCGCTACGCCAATGTCGATCGGCGCTACGCTATCATGGACATAGATGAGGTCTTTCATCCCACCTCTTTTCAAGAAAAGAACGATTACTATAAAGAAAAAATGATCGATCTGGGAGAGGAAGCCTTACGCAAAGCCCTTGATCGGGCGGGTTTACAAGCTACGGATTTAGACTACATCATTACCACTAGCTGTACAGGTTTGATGATCCCCTCGGTGGACGCTTACCTCATCAATCGCCTCAAAATGCGACAAGATATCGTAAGATTACCAGTAACGGAAATGGGCTGTGCGGCAGGTACTTCGGCTTTGATTTATGCCCATGACTTCTTGAAGGCCAATCCCGGCAAAAGAGCGGCTATTTTAGCCCTTGAGTCTCCCATGAGCACTTTTCAGCATCAAGATTTCTCCATGACCAATGTGGTCAGTGCGGCGATCTTTGGGGATGGAGCCGCCTGTGCGATTGTTGGACCAAGTGATGAGGTACGACCGGCGATATTGGATACAGAAATGTATCATTTCCCTGATGCCATCGACATGATGGGCTACAACTTTCTCAATTCTGGCTTTCAGATCGTCCTTGACAAAACCGTCCCTGATCGTATTCAGGCCCACTTTGATGATATTCTGCATCCATTCCTCGCCAAAAGTGATTTAGAAGTAAAAGATGTTGAGCATTTTATCTTTCACCCTGGTGGGAAGAAGATCGTGCAAATGGTAGAGGATCTATTGCATG
>CAZHOC010001149.1:0-2615 GCA_964534295.1 uncultured Bacteroidia bacterium
GTTAACTTCTCTGGGACGCTGCCTAATCTATCGCTCAATACGATCGTTTTTGACCGATTGAGTACGAATGAGGCCATGTATGTAGGAATGGATGTTGGGGTTTATTATCGCGACAACTCTATGACGGATTGGCAATTATTTTCTGATGATCTGCCGAATGTCGAGATTCTTGAATTGGAAATCTATTACGATCCTGATTGCCGAGGCTTTGATATGCTAAGAGCTGCGACTTATGGCCGTGGACTTTGGGAATCTGATCTTAAAGATCCCGGTAATGTGGCTCCAGCTGTCTGCTTTGAATTAACCACTGCCGAGGCTTGTATCGGCCAAAATGTACAGCTAACAGACTTTTCTAGCTATACTCCAACTGCTTGGACATGGTCGATCACTCCCGCAACTCATACCTATATCAATGCCACCAATGCCAACTCCCAAAATCCAGAAGTGGTTTTTACGGCAGCTGGAACTTATACGGTGCGCTTGGATGCTAGTAATGCTTTTGGCACTGATAATCGCACCATTACCAATGTGATTACGGTAGTAGGTAACCCCGTCGGTTTACCGCTTTCTGAGGACTTTGAAACAGGTACTAACTGTGCGACCACGGCTGACTGTGCTGCCACTACTTGTGTGTTGCCCAATGGCTGGACCAATTATGCAAATGGCACTGAGGATGATATCGATTGGAGGATTGACAATGGCGGTACTCCTTCCAACAATACAGGACCTGCCGTGGATGCCAATCCCGGTACCGCAGCAGGAGCCTATGTATACATGGAAGCTTCCTCTTGTTATGGTCGTATGGCGATCTTGGAGAGTCCCTGTATTGATCTTACGACGGCCGCTGCGGCAGAACTGAGCTTTTCCTATCATATGTACGGCCTCGAAATGGGACGTTTGCACGTGGATGTGCAAGAAAATGGAGATTGGGTCAATGATGTGATTACGCCCATTTCAGGTGATCAAGGCAATTTGTGGCAAAACTTTATCGTACCTCTCTCGGCTTATTCTGGTCAGGTAATCAAGGTACGCTTTAGAGGCATCACCGGAACGGGTTATCGCTCGGATATCGCCTTAGATGATATTCAAGTGGGGCAGGTATTGCCAGTGGAACTCGTCGATTTTACGGCCAAACTCAATGAAAGAAATTGGGTTCAGATTGATTGGACCACGCAAGGAGAGTTTCAAAACAGATTGTTTGAGGTTGAGCGTTCGGCCGAAGGCCAAGTCTTTAGCAAAATAGATCAGGTCGCAGGCGCTGGCACGAGTCAACAAAGGCTCAACTACCAAGTATTTGACCAAGCACCTCTGATCGGAGCAAACTATTATCGTCTCCGCCAGATCGATCTAAATGGAGGCGTAACTTATAGCGATGCCATTAGGGTTGATTATGATTTGGCAGGGGATGTTATTTTGTCGGCTGCTTATCCAGACCCCTTCGCGGAACGCACAAATCTGGACCTGGAGCTTTCGAGTGAACAAAAAGTATCCCTACGATTATTGAATGCCCTGGGCCAAGAAGTCCGTCGCGAAGACAAGGGAAATCTATCCGCAGGACGCCACGTCTTGACGATTTCGGCCAATGGATTAGCAAATGGGATATACTATCTAAACGTACAGGTTGGAAACAGAGCTTTCCAGCAAAGAGTCATGGTACTCAAAAACTAAAGGATTCGACATTGCATATTCCCTCTCAAGCTTAGGCCTGAGGGGGATTTTTTTTAGTCCCAAGTTCTTTTGGCGTTGACTTCTTCTTTGTCGCGATAGGCTTTCTCCAGGTCAACATTCATGTGATTGGCCAATTCCATCAGATAGCTCAATACATCAGCAAACTCTCCTTCTAGTTCCTCTGGTTTGGGGGCTTTGTTTGTCTCTTGATAGAGAGCTAGGCGGTTGCGAATGGCTTTGGCCAACTCACCAAATTCCTCACTAAATAGCAAAAATGTCTCTAAGGTGCTGGCCTTATCCCATCCCCTTGCTTTACACATTTCGTCTTGATACTGCTGAAGTTGGGCTAAGGTGGCGGGTGCAGTTGGCAGTGGAGGAAGGTTGAGGTTTGACATATTATTTTTCGGTATCTCGAGTAAACATCCAATATAAAACAGGTACCACACAAAGTATCAAAACCGTGGAGGTAATAAGGCCTCCAATCATGGCAGTACTCATAGGGGCCCAAAGCGTACCACCTAGGATTGTTAGTGGAATCAAACCACCAATAGTGGTCAGGGAGGTCAAAATAATGGGCATAAAGCGAACACTACCTGCCGACATCAATGCCTCTTTTATACTTTTGCCAGCCTTTCGTTCCTGATTGGCAAAATCTACAAAGACAATAGAGTCATTGATCACTATCCCAATCAAACTGATCAAACCCACCACCGCGGTAAGTGAAAAGTCTAGTCCCATGAAGAAGAGGGCCCAAATCGAACCAATCGCCGCCAGCGGAATCGCTGAGAAAATAATCAAGGGTTGAAGAAAAGATTGAAATTGCAAAACCAAGACCCCAAGAATCAGCAAGGCAGCAATGAGTGCAGCTTCGCCCATCCCGCCAAAAGTTTCGTTTCTGAGTTCTCTTTCCCCTGCCATTCTAAAGTCATAGCCGGGTGGAAAGGCGT
>CAZHOC010001150.1:0-2614 GCA_964534295.1 uncultured Bacteroidia bacterium
ATCCTTCGACGGGGCTCAGGAAGACAAATAGGTTTATTAGCGTTCTTAACTTAATGACCTCCTTTTGTCATCCCGACCGCAGCGGAGGGACCTTTGTTATTCCTTCAATTGGTAGATCAATACAAACCCGCTGTCTGCCGATAATAAATCCGTAAAGGATTTTCCCCTTCCAAAGCCCGCCTCGTAAAAAACAAGAGCTTGCCATCAGGACTGAGGGCCGGGCAATATTCCACCGCGGCACTATTGATGGCAGGGCCTAAATTCTGAGCGCTTGTCCATGAACCATCGGGCAATTTTTTGCTGGTATAAAGATCAACAGCCCCCTGGCCACCATCACGCTTTGAATAAAAGATTAAGCGTTCCCCGAAGGGGTCAATAACAGGATTTGAATCCGAAGTAGCAGTATCGTTTACGCTCTCTGGCAAGAGGACTGGATCGACATAGCGCCCATCTTCAAAGGCCGCGTACCAAATATCGTTTTGACCATTGCGGCGCATAGAGGGGAAGTATAGATTGTAGTTTTCATCAACAGAAGGAAAACCTTCTCCATACTCCTCAGAGCGGATATTGGCGTCAAGCGGCACGGGTTCGCTCCAACTTTCACCTTGCCGAATTACATACCAAAGGTGTGGATTTTCCAACTCAGCAGTATCCGCCTCTTGCAACGGTCGAAAGGACATAAAATATAAGCGTTCCCCATCGGGTGAAATGAAAGGATCAGCATCTAACCACTGACCAGAAAAAGAGGTGATTGCTGGACGCTGCCATTCCCCGTCCTGATATTGAGACCGATAGATAAAAAAACGACGATTGCTGTCCATGCGTGTAAAGTAAACCTCCTGCATGTCAGGCATAAAGCTAATCGCAAATTCATGGCCGGTAGAGACAATCCCTGGCGCAAATTCGGTCAAGCTATCACTAAAAACAGGTTGCCAAAGCTGAGCAGCAGGATCTGGGGAGCTAGGCGTCTGGCAAGCCAGGAGCACTAATAGGCTGAGTAAGGGAAGTAAGCGTTTCATTTGAGGGCAAAATCTATGTGATAATGATCGTCATGCAAATTGTCGATGAGGGGAGAGAGTTTGCGCACGAAATAAATGCCTCGTCTTTTGAGCTTTTTGCCATAGTAACCCTTAAAGAGCGCCGGCTGTAGCTCGACTTTAAAGATCACTTTTTTAATTTTGAGACCTTGCTTTTTCGCGGCTTGATCAAGCGCCAAAATGTGTCTTGCCATGGCCTCATAATCAATTTTGACTTTACGATAGATCCGCCACTGGGCTTTACTATTGAAAGTCAGGAGGTAGTGCCAAATGCCCATCCGATCCAACATTTGAAAGGCTTTGCCCTTCTTTTGCAAAGGCGTCATAAAATCTACGCTCATGCCATTTTGATGGGTGCGGTGGGGCTTCATGGGTCCACCTTTGCGTTTAGAACACTCCATCAAGCGAAACTTCCGCTCGGGCATGCTTTCGTGGCAGCTTTTATATGCTTGTTGGACGGTTTTGCGCACTTTTTCGTGTACAAATCCTCTCTGCAATACATAATAACTAAGTGGACTGAAATAGCGGTAACCGGGGCCTTTATATGGCAATTTTGCCGCATTTTGGAGGCTACCATTGCCGGGGCTGCCTTTAGAAATGCTTTGGGAGTAGCTGCATTGAGTGACAAAAAGGAGGAGTGAGCATAGGAGGAATCGTAGCATGTTTTAAGAACGTTTTCTTAGCGGTTTAGCGTATGGAGCCTGCTGCGCAGAACGCTTATCCCTCCAAATCCAACTTGCTACGGAGCACCCATTCCTTGCTACGATGCCCCCCTAATACTGCAGCGGCTCGATCGGCAATAGCCTTAACTCCCTCTCGATCATCCCAATTAGAAAGCAGGACCGTTTCCGTCAATTGAGCAAACGCTGGCTCAATGATCGCTAATTGTTTGATGAGTCTTTTGTTTTTGTCCCGGTAGATGCGATGGACCTGGCAAAAACTATCAATGCAATGATTGATTATTTGCTGTTTGATGAGCACGCCAGCGGTATTTTCGCCCAAGGCTATACAATCAGCATAATCCTTGAGCAGGTCATCCAATCCGTATTTGAGCAATTCAATTTGAAAGCTTTTGAGCTCAGGAGCAGCTTGGGCCATGATTATTTTGGCTTCCTGGATGAGCTTTTCGACCTCGGTCGAAGACTGAAACACGACAAGACCATTGGCTAGAATATGAGCCGTATGAGGACTCTTTTCATTGCGAAAGTAAGCCCTGATTTGTTGCGGAGGATTTTTAAAATACTCGATTTCGACCCCATGGATCCAAGTATTACCGCGTTCGCGTTCGCTATTGCTAGGATCGGTGATTACATAAATGTCTATATCAGAATTGGGGCCTAGCTCGGCATGAACAAAAGAACCTGAAACCACTATTCCGATGACGTCTTTTTCTAATTGGGTTTTGGCTACGTATTTGTCCGCAGCCGCTTGAAAACGGGCTTTTTGATCATTCATCTGAGGCATTGCTTCTGGGTTTTGGCAATTGCGCTTGGGTTTCTTGATACCAGGCATCCATACTACGACGCATTTGGGCAAGCTGTTCGGGCTGCTCTGCAGCCAGATTGTTTTTCTCTTCA
>CAZHOC010001151.1:0-2614 GCA_964534295.1 uncultured Bacteroidia bacterium
TGATATAAGCACCGCTGACTTCACCGATGACAAAGATGATTACAGCAGCGACAAAACTGATTCCGTAGTAGGTAATGACTCCGAGGATAGCAAAGCCCCATTGGCTTTTGTCATGCTCTCCCGCAAGATTATAGAAGTAGCGGCCAATGAAATAGATAAGTAAGAGACCCAAAATATATGTGTTATGGTGTGATCAATGATTGAAATCGATAGATGAATATACACAAACAAAAAAAGCTAATCGTCTCGATCTCTTTTTTCTTCCTTACGCTTTCTGTCTTTGTGCCAGCCACTTTTCATAAGCTTAAAAGCCAACCAGCAGGCTAATAAGCCGAAAAATATAGAAATCAATTCCACTGCTAAATTTCCATTCAGGTAGAAGGTGCTATAGCCAGCCATTTCCATCAAGATGGCTACTAAAAAGCCTCCCATATACTTGCCTGCATAAAAGCTTACCACCCCTAAAAATGCATAAATCAGAGGGGATTGTTGATTGACTTTGGCAACTCGGAAAAAAAGCCCGGCAACAATCAAGGTAAATAATAGCTGATAAATCAAAATGGTCTGTGCTCTGGAGTTTGACTTTTAATCTTAATTAATTTTAGCCTAAGCCTGCTTTTCATTGATACTCATATACAAGCCAAAGCCCAATATGATCACGATCGGGAAGGCGATCCACCAGAGCTGTTGCCAAGGTGATTGGCTATCAAGAGGGCGTTCATCGCCGATGAGCACTGCTCCTGCCCAGTAGTAGGGATGCGTACGCAAAGGATCGTCACTTGCGAGCAGGGCGAGTTTACTTTGACGTAGGGCCTCGGCCTTGTTTTGCTCCGCCGCCAAGGCGGGGAAGAGTTGCTTGCTCAGTTTGAGCGCAGCTAGATCATCGCTTCGCCATAATGTCGTCAAAAGCGAGCGAGCACCAGCATATTGAAAAGCGCGACTCAAGCTCAAGATGCCTTCACCTCGGTGTAATTGCCCTAGGCCCGTTTCACAAGCGCTGAGGACCACCATCTCTGCGTCTAGACGCAGGTTAAAGATTTCAGAAGCATAAAGACTTTCGGTACTGCCTTCCTCTTCGCCGCTAAAAAAGAGGCGTGAGCGAAGCGGGTCTGCTTCGTTGGCTTCGGCATGAGTAGCGAGATGGATCACACGCGAGCGAGGTCCATCACGAAAAAGAGACTCTTTACCCCCACCATAGCCGTTGACAACCTTACCAGGCCAAAGTTTAACTACTAGCGCAACTTCGTCGCCATTGTATTGCAGCGGTCCTGGGGAATCGTCGCGGCGTTCGGCGAAGCCAGCACCCTCGCCAAAACTCGGGGCTATGCCCAAATAAGCCATATTTGCCTTAGAGGCTTTTTGCTTTTTGATATCTAGCCAGAGACCAGCAGAGGATTCATAAGCGATCGCTGCTTCACGAATTAAATATGGCAATCGACGGTAATCCGCTGAACTCGCCTCCGCATTCAGCAAAGTCCCAAAAGGCAGGTAGCCAAGCTCGCCGTCAGGGATAATCAATAGTTGTTGCTGGGCAGTATCGTAAGCAGGCAAAAGTGCTTCAAAAAGCAGTTGTCCCTCGGCAAGAGGCACAGTGGAAGATTGATCGGGAGGGCTAGACAAAAATGCTCGCCAAGCTTCGCTGGCATTCTGCAAATCCTTCAAGGCATCGCCATCAATGGTAAAGGGCTCTACTCCTCCCCTTTCGATCCGAAATATAACCCAGCGTTCCTCGCCGAGGAAATAATGATACATGACTTGTTCTTCAGCCAAAGCGTTCTGCAAAGCAGGCACGTCTAAACTCGGATCCACATATTTGAGCTGATAATAGGTTGGGTATTGTTGCTCTAACTGATCGATCAAGGCCAAATAGCTTTGCTGACTTGTCAATTGGCGCGCTTGAAACTCGCTGATCAAAGTACTGTCCTCCAGTTCTTCTAATTGCTGCTTGAGATAAGCCAATTCTTGCCGTAGACGCCTTTCTTCTGCCTGCACTTCCTCCGGTATTCCGCTAAACTGTATCGCCTGCTGGTCCAAGATCGCTTCGCGCAAGGTCCAAGCTTTATTTTTTTCGCTGATCGAAAGCGCCTCATGTAGATATTGCTCCTCTCCCGATACCTCATGGAGTTTAATCGCCGTTTCAATGGCCCCTTCATAGAGGTCTAAGTACTGCCTCGTCCAATCACGGCGGGAAGCCTTATCTTGAAACTGATAGCGAAAACTATCGGTCAAATTGATGCTGGTTTCGAAAAATCGCCAAGCCTGCAAGAGCTCATTTTGGTCCTGTGAGGCATCAAAGCTTTCTCGATAAGCCTGGGCCGTTTCGAGCAATACTTCATCCAAATAAAAACAGCACCAATTGGCCAATATATGTTCGGTATCAAGCGGATCAAAAGAGGTCAACTCAGGAAAATATCCGCGTAAAGCTTCCTCATACATATCCAGTTTGATCTCCCCCATTTTGCGATACATGCTCGCTTTTTGACTGAGGGTTATCCCGATTTCATCATAATAATCGCTGAACTCAGATTGGTACAATTGCAAGGCTTGGTCATAAGCAGTAATTGCCTTGGCGTAGTCTTTCTTAGCGTCAAAATACTGCCCTTTTTCATAGTAG
>CAZHOC010001152.1:0-2613 GCA_964534295.1 uncultured Bacteroidia bacterium
TGAGAATCGAAAGTGTCCTCAAACCAAGGAAGTCCATCTTCAAGAGACCACACTTCTCAGCCATCGGCCCATCGTACTGGGTGATAAGGGCATTATCCTTACCTGTGGCTACCGGTGCGAAATTACTTACGTCCCCTGGGGCGATGATCACGGCACAGGCATGGATCCCGGTGTGCCTAGCCGTGCCTTCTAGCGTTTTGGCAAAACGCATCATTTTGTTGATCTGCGGATCCTTACTTTGAAAGAGTTGGGAGAGCTCTCCCGCAAAATCTGGATTGTTTTCTTTGTCGAGTGCCTTCTTGAAGGTAATACCCGGACGATCCGGGATCATCTTAGCGATCCGGTTTACTTCCTGTAGCGGAATGCCAAGGGTCCGACCAACGTCACGCAAGGCCGTTTTTGCTCCCATGGTTCCGTAAGTGATTACCTGACTCACCGATTTTCGTCCGTACTCACCCACTACATAATCAATTACCTCTTGACGACCTTCGTCATCAAAGTCAATATCAATATCCGGAGGCGAAACCCTCTCCGGATTAAGGAAACGTTCAAAAAGCAAATCGTACTCCAAGGGATCTACATCAATAATCCCAAGTATATAGGCCACCACACTTCCCGCAGCTGATCCACGGCCTGGTCCTACATATACTCCTCTGTTTCGAGCTTCAGTAGTAAAGGATTGAACAATCAAGAAGTAACCGGCATACCCCATTTTCTTCATGATCTTGAGCTCATGCTCTACTCGCTCTCTGATCTCCGTGGTGATCTCAGGATATCGCTTAGGAGCGCGCTCCCATACCATAGCTGCCAGATAAGCATCCATGTCCTCGTATTCCTCGGGTACTTTGTACTGAGGGAGAATCATATCGCCTGCGAGATTCATTTCAAAATTACAGCGCTCCGCTAGGTGGAGGGTATTTTCCAATGATTCAGGCACGTCATGGAAGAGATCGGCCATCTCATCCTGTGTCTTAAAGAAGAAGCGCGGGTTTAAACGACCTTTGTCATCTGTAAAGCGGAACCGATTAGGATCACTATAATCGGATTGCGTTTGCAATGCGAGCAATAAGTCGTGCGCTTCGCTGTCTTCTTCATTGACATAATGAACATCGTTGGTGGCGATGACACGGAGGTCGTGTTTCTTGGCCATTTTGAGCAACCAGAGGTTGCACTTCTCCATATCGCCTAAGGTGTGGCGTTGTATCTCTACATAATAGTTCTCCTTGCCAAAGAGATCCATATACTCAAAGAGTTTCTCTTCTGCTTCCTTCTCTCCTTTATCAATGAGGTTTCTATTGACCTCTCCTGCGAGGCAGCAAGTAGAAGCAATCAGTCCACCAACGTGTTGCCTCAAGATATTCTTGTCAATCCTAGGTTTGTAATAATAGCCATCGGTAAAACCGTAGGAACATAGCTTAACCAAATTGTGATAACCTTCTGAGTCCTTGGCCCACATGATTTGGTGGTAGCGTTTGGTGCCCTTTTCCCGTTGGGTCGCATCTCCATCAATGATATAAAACTCACAACCTACGATAGGCTTAATCCCCAAACTTTTGGCCTTGAGGACAAATTTGGGTACCCCAAACATATTACCATGGTCAGTAATGGCAATGTGAGACATACCGAGGTCGCCCGCTTTAGATACCATATCATTGATCTTGGCGGCACCGTCTAGTAAGCTGTATTCAGTATGATTGTGAAGATGTACAAATGGACGCATTGGGAAGATAAAATTATTGGCAGAAAGCTTTCTGAAATTACTAAATTTTTAGCAATAGTGTGGTTTCGTTTTCCACAGGATTTATCCACATGCACGCTTATTCATCTAATCGACACGCTTATTGGTTTTGACTGTGACCTGAGCAATAAGTCGACTACCTTTAGTACAACAAACACCACAGACTTGACTACGAAAAGCAAACATATCACTATCATCACACTGTCCATTTTGATGCTTGCATTGACTTGGAGTGTATTGATGAATTTTATCTAGTATGAAGTAGAAAGTATTAAGAAAGTGTCTAACTACTAATTACTCCATACTAAATACTCGAAAAAGAAATCTGATTTCCATACCCTGCAATTTTGTTTCCCCCTCCTTCACCCAAAGGAGGGATTTTTTTTGCCCTTGGCTTGCTAGACTAATCCAACTTCGCTAGGATATTGGCCATCACTAATTCTCTATGGTTCTGCACTTTTTGTACAAAGCCTTCTGGAACTGCCACCTCAGGATTGTATTTGGCTGACCATACCATCATCTCCACTAAGACCGGAATCAGGTCCTTTCCTTTTTGAGTCAGTGAATATACTTTTTGAGTCTTTAGCTTTTCATATACCTCTGATTGGATGATCCCATACTTAATGAGCCTTTTGAGCCTGTCAGAAAGGATGTTGGTGGCGATTCCTTCCTTTGAATGGAGAAATTCCTTATAAAACTTTTTGCCTTCTAGCGCGAGGTCTCGGATGATCAAAAAGGTCCATTTGTCCCCAAAAAAATCTAAGGCATAACTAACGGGACAATCAGAGCGCGCAATAATCTCTTTCATATTACTTGCTTTTTGCAAGTGAATGCGTATATTTGCTTCACTTTCATTTTGCAAGTAAATATACAAC
>CAZHOC010001153.1:0-2608 GCA_964534295.1 uncultured Bacteroidia bacterium
TAACTGGTAGGTGCGCGCATGCATGCCGCACCGATACAAGCGTTCTGCGAAGCAGAAAAGCTTAACTTGAAATAAACATACTCCTCTCATGAAACTTGTCTTTATCGTTGGACCACCCGCCTCTGGAAAAATGACCGTTGGTCAAGCCCTCGCCGAACGTACGGGACTCAAACTATTTCACAACCATATGTCGATCGAGTTGGTGAGAAACTTTTTCGATTTTGGGGATAAAGGCTTTTCTGCCCTTGATCAAAAGATTCGCTGGGCGATCTTTGAAGCAGTGGCAACGAGTGATTTGGATGGACTAATTTTTACCCTCGTCTGGGCGTTCGACGAAGTCGAAGATCACAAATATGTGGCCGAAATAGCCGAAATCTTTAGCCAAAAAGGGACTGATGTTTATTATGTAGAATTGGTATGCAGCCTTGACCAGCGTCTTTTTCGCAATAAGCAGCCTAGTCGATTGGAGGCCAAGGCCTCAAAGCGGGACGTGAAACGTTCCGAGGAAGTGCTGCTAAAGCAGGAGAAACAATATCGGATGAACAGCCTGCCGGGAGAGATTAAGTTGCCCAACTATTTGATCATTGACAATACCCACCTATCTGCTGAAGCAGTTGCTCAATGCATTCAGGAATCCTTTTCCATATAGCGCTGGAGTTGTTTAGTCGTTTGCTTTTGGAGGCGCTTTTTAAAAAAGCCCGTGCCTCCCAACAACCAACCTTGAAAGCCTAAGGCTTGCTTGGCCCACTTACGTACGGGAAAACGATCGATATGCCGATAGATTTTTCCATCCTTAAAAATGAAGCTCGCCTCGATCACATTATGGACCTTGCGCTTTTTGGGACCAAAGCTATAGGTTGCCTCCCAATGGGCCGAACCATTTTGCTCGTTGGCTTTGACATTGGAAAACTCTACGTATAGATCCTTACCGTTTTTGAGCAGCATCTCCCACATTTTGCGCACCTGATCGGCTTGGAGTTCGCCGAAGGCGGGATCATGAAATACTGCCTCATCATGATAACAAGCAGCCATAGTTTCTGCGTCGCGCTTGGTAAAGGCAGTGTAAAATTCCTTGATTAAGTCTTCCATCTTAGTTTTCCATTTTGGTGCCGAGCATGACCTTCCAGGGACGAACCTCCCATTTGGTGATAAGGTCTTGCTGAACGTAAGGATCATTTTTGGCAAAATCAATAACTACTTGCTTATCACGGGCTCTAAATAAGAGGACCGCTTTGTCGGCAGGCTCTTCTAAGGCACCTCCCAGCAACAGATGTCCTGCTTCGACAGCTTTTTGGGCATGCTGCAAATGCGTGGCACGAAAAGGTGTTCGTTTTTCTACGAAAGCATCAACCGTTTCATAAAAAAGAATGAAGTATTTCATGAGCCAATCTGAAAAGTAGGGTTATAAATTAAGCCTAGGATATTGCCCCAGGGGTCTTTGACTGAGGCCACCTTTAGCGGACCTCCCACTCCATGAGGGGCTTCATGTTCGGTTGCTCCCAAACTGATAAGATGTGCATAAATGCTCTCTATGTCCTCTACACCCCAATATACAAATATACTTTCCCCTTTATCCTCGACTTGAACCTCTGAAGGTTGCAGACCAAGTTCAAAACCTCCAATGTTAAAACCCACATAAAAGGGCTCGTCAAAATAAGGCTCTGTTTTAAAGGCCTTGCTATACCATGCCTTTGCTTGGGAGATATCAGTTACTTGATAGCTTGCTGTCCGAAGACCTAAGATGTGTGATGCCATGATAAAGGAAATTTAGTACATCGTATTTGGATTGTGGGAATGTTCGGGTATCTGCTGGATAGCATCCCAATGTTCACAGATTTTGCCATTCTTATCAAAGCGAAAGAAATCCATGGTTACATATTGATCATTGCCTGGCCAAGTCTGATGGGTATGTAGGGCCACTAAATCACCTTCCGCAATGCAACGGACAAATTCAATAGATTTTTCCGGGTATTCCCTTTGCATCCGTTCAAAATAATGGATAAAACCCTCTAATCCATCTGCCACATCTGGATTGTGTTGGATGTATTGCTCACCTACATAAGTATCCACCGCAAGACGGGGATTGCCTTCATATGCAGTTTTGTAAAAGGCAATGGCATTGGCTTTGTTTTTCTCGAGCTCCATGAACAGTTAATTAGACTGAAATGAAAACTGAAGCTAAGGAGATGGGAGCACAAATCCATGAATATGGGGGAACTTAGTTTAGATATGCTAGAGCGTAGAAACAATCCTTGTTAAGTGTCGGTTTAAAGCTAAAATCGAGCTATGGTCCAATACTGCTTACTTTTTCTTCTCTCTAGTTTTATGACAGAATCCGCCACCTCCTTTAAAATAGATTTTGGAACCCAAAAATCCGGTCAAACTTGGCGGGTGATCAATGATGGCGTAATGGGGGGACTGTCTCAGGCCCAAGCTAGGCTGACCGATAATAGTGTGCTCTATCGTGGCGAGATCTCTCTGGACAATAATGGCGGTTTTTCCTCTCTGCGGAGCCCATACGCGCGTTTTAACTTTGCGGACTTTGAAACTGTTACGATTCGTTTTAAGAGTAAAGGACCTACCTTTGGTTTTACGCTAGAAACAAGCT
>CAZHOC010001154.1:0-2599 GCA_964534295.1 uncultured Bacteroidia bacterium
CACCATGACCACCCATCAACACTGCTTGAATATCCTTAGGAGAGCAGTTTAATTCTAGGGCCAAGAAAGAGCGATAGCGAGCGGTATCCAAGACACCTGCCATCCCCATAACGCGGTTAGAAGGGAATTTAGCAGTAAGATATGCCTGATAAGTCATTACATCTAGTGGGTTAGATACCACGATGATGATACAATCAGGAGAGTGAGCAATAACCTGCTCAGTAACAGATTTTACGATACCAGCGTTGGTAGCGATCAAGTCATCACGACTCATTCCGGGGCGACGAGGAATACCAGAGGTGATTACAACTACGTCAGAACCAGCAGTTTTGCTGTAATCATTGGTTGAACCTGTAATGCGAGTGTCAAAGTAATTTACAGGAGAGGTTTCCCACTGGTCTAGGGCTTTACCCTCTGCATAATTTTCTTTGATATCGAGTAATACTACTTCGTTGCAAACTTCTGCACGAGCAACGCATTCAGCGCAGGTAGCACCAACATTTCCAGCACCGACTACGGTAACTTTAGACATACTATTGATTGTTTTTTATGTAAAATGACGTGAATTCTAGCTTGTGCCGTAAAATTAGTATCCAATAACGCGATTTCCAATCTTTCAGGCATGGAAGTTGCTGATACTTTAATTGAACGAATGCTGCATAATTTTTCGAGCAGATTTGTCTTGTTTATCTGCTTTTTTGTGGCCTAGTTCGTGTTATAGTTCTTATGAACATTAACCCTTTTGCCTATTCTCAGATAAACTGATACCTATCATCATGTACCCTGTAAAGTTCTTATTCGCAACGTTTTTAGCCTGTATCCTCTCTATTCCCAATCTGAGTGCTCAAGATATGAGCAAGCAGGAAAAGAAATTTTGGAAGGATAAAGCCAAAATGTATGTCAAAAACCCTTCCGCATTAAAGGGCGAATTTGAAAACTTCCAAGAGCAAATCAACGACCTCAAAACTCAATTGAGAGAATCAATCGCTAAGGAAAATACCGAAGGTGCAAACCCAGGTGTAGCGGCTGATGATGGTACTACCGACAGCCTACGTTGGCAACTGGTCCAATTGGAAGCACAGGTACAAAACCTTCGTCGTCAAAACGAAAGACTACAGTCTGAGGTAGCAACCAACAATAAGACTAGCCAAATGGGCATTCAAGACGGTCTAGTATACCGGGTGCAGATTGGCGCTTACGTCTTTTATGAAATGGAAAATAAGCCTGAAACTGGCGGTGATTTCGTTAGCGAACGTGCCGATGGCTTTAACAAATACGTGATTGGTTCATTTAGAACCTATGAAGAAGCCGCCGCTTTCCGTCAAGAATTGAAGAAAATGGGGCTTTCTGATCCTTGGGTCGTACCCTATATTGATGGGATTCGAGTTACTATCGACGAGGCCGAACAATATCAAGGAAGCCAAGGAAATAGTATTCTAGAAGATAACTAGTTCATTTAGAGCTGCTTCGCAGAACGATTGTCCAGCGTGGAAACTAATTTCCGCTCTGGACATTTTTTATAAGCTGATTTACAATTTTTTAGACATTGCCGGAGTAAATAAATTGTAGTATCTTCAATAGAAGAGACATAGACTGGTAATGCCTTATATCACACATAACAGTTCTATCCCAGGGGTATCAATCGGCGTTTGGCAGATTGAAGAGGACGAATGGTACTTTCTATCGAGGGTTAAGCTGTACGAGAATGAGTGGCAAAGACTTTCCAAGATCACTCATCCCCAAAAAAGACTTGAATGGCTTTCGAGTAGACTCTGTATGAAAGAGCTGCTTGAAATTGCAGATACTACCAGAGTTGAGAGCTTGAATTCTCAAAATGGGAAACCATTTCTCACCAATAATCCCCATTTCATCTCCTATACTCATTCCAACCAATATTCGGCTGCAATTGCCTCGCGTACCTGCGAAGTGGGGATCGATATTGAATATTTAAAGCGGAAGCGTAATCTTAGGACTCGTTTTCTCTTTATGGGAGAAGAAGAATTGAAGGTTTTCCACGCAAATGAGTCCTTTGAGCTGTTTTTGTTGATCTGGAGCGCCAAAGAAACGATCTATAAAATTCACGGTCAAGGGGTCGCTTTTAAAGATAATATCTACCTTCAACTGGAAAATTTTACCCTAAATTCGAACGGAAGCTTCAAAGCACTCGTACAAAAGGATGATTTGCATAAGGAATATGAAGTGCATTACGCCATATATCCTGAGTTTCTCCTTACTTATACTTGTAGTGGCATGCCAAAACAAGTCGGAGAAGCGTTCCTCGAAGAGGCCCATAGCATCAGTCACTAAGCATGAACTGATGCAAGAGGTAAATAATGCCGAAAAACCATATGTCGTCATTAACTTCTTCGCCACTTGGTGCAAACCCTGTATCCAAGAAATACCTGAACTTATTGCCTTAAACAACAACCCAGATTCTGAAGCCAAAGTCTTATTGGTTTCTATTGATGAGCAGGCTGTTTACCAAGACGGACTCTCAGCCTTTCTAGAAAATTTGGGCGTAAACTTCCCTTCCTATAACTTGTCTCCCGATTCTTTGGAAAACTTTGTCAGCAATGTTTATCCTGAATGGGATACCAGT
>CAZHOC010001155.1:0-2599 GCA_964534295.1 uncultured Bacteroidia bacterium
CAAAGCTCCAATATAGGCTACATCTGCCCGCAAAATTTCATGCAGGGCCTGGTCGTCGATCTTAGGATCGTGGGTCAGCAAGACTACATAAGTATAGGGATCTAAGGTGTATTGGGGTAAAACTTCCACTGGCCAATCCACATGCAGATGATCGGGCGGTACCGGGAACTGGGTCTTTTCGGCAAAAATTCCTCTCGGATCGATCACAATGGTTTCAAAACCAAAGCCTTTGGCCAGGCCAACTAAGTCTACCGTAATATGGGCGGCCCCAACGATGATCATTTGGCTCTTGCGGGGGAAGACTTGCAAAAAGTAGGCTTTGCCTTCCACTTCAACCGTCTGAGCTTTCCTTTCTCGATATGCCTTTTCGGCCAAGGCTGAGCGTTCACCGGAGGTGTCATCCCCCAAAGCATCCATATCTGGTCCCCAGAGCATTTGATTGACGCTCTCACCTGACATATCGCTAATCAGTACCCGTGCCTCATTGCTATTGACGGCAGATAGCAGATTTTGCCACATCTCGCCATCAGGCAAAAAGGGCTCGATAAACACCTCTACACTACCGCCACAGCTTAGCCCTACTTCCCAGGCCTCCTCATCTGAAACCCCATAGGTAATTCGCTTAGGCTTGCCACTCTCCAGCACCGCAATGGATTCACGCACTACCGCACCTTCGATACAGCCTCCACTGACAGAGCCGAGCATCTCCATCTTGCTATTGACAGCTAAAACAGAACCTATCGGACGGGGAGAAGAGCCCCAAGTTTTGATGACAGTAGCCGTAGCAAAGGTCTCACCATTGGCCATCCATTGGGCGATTCCAGCAAAAATATCGAGCATAATTCTTTGAGTAGAAAGTAGTAAGTACCAAGTAGGAAGACAGAAAATGGGTCTTTTTACTCAATACTAAAATCAAAATACTAATTTGAGGGAATGGACGCTCACTCGCTCAAAGTTATTAAATATTTAACTCTCCCACTGCTGCTTTTGTTAGGCTTAGAAGCATATTGGGGAGTCTTTGATGCTAGCACTTATCAGGCGGAATCCTCGGCTTTGGCAACTCACTTAGGCTGGCAGGACAGACTTAATTTGTTTGTGGTCATTCCACTACTAGGATTAAGCCTCTGGCAAATGCATCGTCAAAATGCACTCTGGATCTTGTGCTTTGGAGGTGTGATATTTTACACCTTATATCAGGCTTTTTGCTACGCTTTTGGCCTGCATTTCAATAGTCTCTTTATCATTTACTGCCTCCACCTAGCTTTGAGCTTTTATCTTTTCGTTTTCTTTACTCGCAAAGCTTCTCGTCTGGAAATCAGCACTTTATTTAGAGAAAGCGCGCCTTTAAAATGGATCGGAGGCTTTTTGATTTTGATGGCCTTATTGTTTTACAGCATTTGGTTGAGCAAGTTGATCCCCGCTTTGCGGAACGCTTCTCTCCCCGCAAGTATCGCTCAGCAAAACTTAAGGGTCAATCCCAGACATGTCATTGACCTAGGCATTGTTTTGCCCAGTATGCTTGTAGTTGGTATTCTTCTCATACGTCGACATGGGATGGGTTACCTGGTATCAGCTATATTTTTGATCTATCTCTGTCTGCAGTTACTGAATTTGCTTGGTTTGGGACTTCCTTTTTTACCCAATTACCTAGCCGGCGCTTTGGCCTTACTGAGTGCTTTTTGTTTTTGGCGCTTGGTGAGGGTTTAATTGGGCGTATTGCATACGCCGCCAAAGCGAAACCTTCTACCGAGTAGAAAGGCTTGAAGCCCCTGCAAATCGAACAATTAAAATCACCTCCCTTTTTGCGAAAAAGAGAAATCAATGAAACAACACATGCAATACAATCAATGAAGCCAACAGAGCTAGTCCCAAATAGGCATTTTGCTTACTGTCTGATTGTAATATTTCCTTCGGAGAACGCCAACCATCACGTCTTTGACCAGAAGCGATCAAAGCCAGCCCAATGAAGATCACCCAAAAAGCACGGACGAAATAGTTCATATCGGGAAATAGAAAGGTGAAGGTATAATTCATATAGGCAGTCATTAAAAAAGTAACTAAGACCATCGCCCGATTGGGGCGGAGCATAAAGGCCGCAGTACAAACCAAAAGCACAATCCCACAATTGATATAGTAGCGTAGTTCGTTAAGGGTGTGAGTGAAAGCCGCATCTGGATTCTCAAACTTGAGATATAGCAATACCATGCCCATGATGATACCGGTAAAGAGGGTAATGATGATGGTGTTTTTTCCAGCGCCGACGACTTCGCGATCAGTGGCGTCTGGCTTGAAGTAAGCTTTATAAATATCAATTGACCAAAGCGTAGCGAGGGAGTTAAAAGTAGAATCCACCGTACTCATCAAGGAGGCAAAGAGCGCGCATAGGATCAATCCCTTCAAGCCTGTGGGTAGGAACATCTCCACTATCCGCGGGAAGGCCATGTCCGGATCTTCGAGCTGCCCACTCCCTAATATTCCCACCAAGGCGATACCCGGGATGACAATAATCGCCGCCATCAGGTATTTAGAAAGTCCCCCTACCATTAGGCCGATTTGAGCTTCTTTGAGGTTTTTTGCGGCTAGCGAACGCTGCATCACA
>CAZHOC010001156.1:0-2597 GCA_964534295.1 uncultured Bacteroidia bacterium
TCGTGCCATCTGCGTCTGCGGCGGTCGCTTCGAGGGTAATTGCCTGCGGTGCTGGATAAATCGTACCATCTAAAGGCGCACTCACACTTACCGTCGGTGGAATCTTCGCTGTGAATTGAATCGTCGCGGAAGTCGTACTATTGGCATCATCATCAGTCGCGATGGCGTAGACATCATAGGTTCCACTGGCTGGGATGGTATAGGCTAATTGCCAAGGAGCTGTGTTGACAGTTCCGACCGATGCACCATTGACAAAAAACTCAACGCCTGTTATCGTGCCATCTGCGTCTGCGGCGGTCGCTTCGAGGGTTATTGCCTGCGGAGCAGGATAAATCGTACCATCTAAGGGCGCACTCACACTAACCGTCGGTGGGATCAGCGGGGCCGTGATACTAAACTGTATAGTATCTGAATTCACCACATTAGCGTCATTATCTGTAGCGATGGCGAATACAGTATAATTCCCAATAGCGTTCGCGACATAATTCAATTGCCAAGGAGCGCTGGTTACAGAACCTACAGAAAGATTATTGACTACAAACTCTACTGAACTAATGGTTCCGTCGCTATCGGTAGCATTTGCTTCTAAACTTACAGTTTGGGGCCCTGCAAAGGTACTAGCGTTCAGCGGAGCTGTCATACTCACGACCGGCGGATCCCCAATAACGATTGTCTTTTGAATCAAAAATGAATCCGCTACTGCCCCAGTGGAAGTCAAAAACTTGATAGCTAATTCATCCCCATCTACTTCCAATAAGCAGGAGCCCAAAGTATTGAGGGAAGCATACATCGCAGGATGGTTTAGGGCTCCCCCAGATATTTTACCAGAGCTACCAGCCGTGATATAGACTGTTCCATTACTGCTGCTATTGTTGATATAATTTTTTTCGTAGGCTCCATCGCCTAACAATTGACCATTGCCGTTGTCAAGGATCATCGCAGGCGTTAAGGTAGAAGAGATATCATAATGCCCATTGAGCAAAAATGATCTTTCATATGAATGACTGTGTCCACTCAGCACCAAATCAACCCCATAACTCTCAAGGATTGGTAGCACATTTTCGCGCATATCACGCAGTCTGCCGCCGGAATCATTTACGTTATCTGAATCATGGCTTCCCTTGGTATAAGGAGGATGGTGAAAATAAACCACTATCCACTCCTGATCAGTCGCGGCAAGATCATTAGTCAGCCAGGTGAGCATGCCACCTGTAGGACTACGATCTGAATCATGGGAGTCTAGCGAAATAAAGTGGACATTGCCATAATCATAAGAGTAATACGCCTCCGTACCTGAAGCTAGTCCACCTGCCTCTGCATTTTTGGGAAGGCTAAAAATATCGTAATAAGGGCCAGTCTCCGTAGCCGAAGAGGTTCCTCCATTGTAAAACTCATGGTTTCCAGGAGCCGGATAAAGGACTGTTTGCTGTAATAAGTCTTCGTACATATTTTCGAAGACGGCAGCTTGATACTGCGCATCAGTACCATTGTTATAAGCATTGTCCCCTAACATGATCATTAGATCTGTATGAAGCCCATTCATGCGAGAGTAATAGGCATCTCTAACAGCTCTTGCATTAGCATTAGCGGTACCAGGATCACCTAAGATCCAAGCCTTGATCATTTGTTGAGTACCGGCAGTTGGGGCTGTACGCCAATATTGATCACTATCAGCAGTCAAAAAGGTATCTACGCCTTCGGCGAACGCATAATAGTAGGTGGTATTAGGACTGAGTCCACCAATAAAAAACTCGTGTTCTGTAGTGCTATTCCCAGAAGCGATACTTTGATTGAGATTATTGATATTAGTCCCGTATAGCAGTTGGAGCTGACGAGGAATCTGGGTCCGCAGTCGTACCACCATACTCGTATCACTGCCCATTTGCAGATAAGGACCTCGCTCGACTTGTACGGGAGGAGGTGGCGCTAGATAACGAATAAATAACTGAGGCGCTCTAGCTGGATCGCCATCATAGGAATGAGCAGGACGCCCTCCTTCTCCTTCGATAAACAAGGCCAGACCATTATTTTCTTGCCAAGCGGGACGGTCGATTATCTCTTGCAAGATGCTGCTAAGATTGGGAGTCCTTTGGGCAGGGAGTACTTGGTTATTGGCAGTCCAAATTGGTGGCTGCCATTGGGTGGAAGCGTTCGTCTTGGGACGACTGGAAAGATTACTATTTGTGTTATTAAATACAGCAGCATTATCACTCGCCTCGCCTCTAATCTCTAGGTCGATGATATGGTAGTTTTGGTCATTCGCTGCACTTACAAACTGGATATAAGCCTCGTAGATGGTAGAGCCTGTAGGAATACCCAAATTGCTATAGCGAAGTCCAACCAATTGATTTCCGGTGGTATAGCTGGCATTGCGGACGAGGTCTATGCGTGTACCATTAAGTAGTACCACTCCATTTTTATTTTCCTCAGCGTCTGCATTACTGGCTGTAATTGAAGCAGTATGATTGGTTGGGATGATGGTATTGTCGATCGTGTAGTTGAGCGTATCAGCAGAACTTAATCCCCCTTGATCGATCGCAATTGCTATCAATTGATAAGTGCCATTGGCAGTGGGTGTCAGATTATAACTAAAAGGG
>CAZHOC010001157.1:0-2597 GCA_964534295.1 uncultured Bacteroidia bacterium
ACCACACCAGAAGTTCCGCCTGTGGCTGCTAATTCACCTGGGTGCAAGACATTAAGCGAAAGTGCATTATTGGGTTGATCTCCGGCTCGATAACTCAATGGGATGCCAGCGGGAAGCCCTAATGCCTCGGCAGCTGAATCAGACAGTTTACCTTGTATCCCAAATGTGGGCACTTGCTGGGGCAAAAGGGAAGGATCCAGATCATAGTGGTCCAGCACTAGGTCCGCAGGAGCATCTTTACGAAAATCCCAAAGGATTCCTTCTGAGAGGCCGGAGGCAGTAGTGGTAATCGTTCCGCAAAGCCGGCTAGCAATATAGTCTCCTGGTAACATCGCCCAAGCTGCCTTCTCATATACAGCAGGCTCGTTTTCTTGCACCCATCGCAGTTTGGAAGCAGTGAAGTTTCCAGGAGAATTTAGCATATGGTAGAGACATTCTTTTTCGCCCATTTCATGGAACGCTTTTTCTCCTATTTCTACCGCACGACTGTCACACCAAATGATTGAAGGTCTCAAGACCTCTTGTTGCTCATCTAACAGTACCAAGCCATGCATTTGATAGGATAATCCGATCGCTTTCACCTCCTTCATTTTTTCTGGATGTTGAGCCGCGAGCTGATGGGTGGCCATACAGAGGTGGTGCCACCATTTACGCGGATCCTGTTCGGCCCAACCAGCTTGAGGGGCAGAAATTTCCATTTCTATTTTAGGAGACTGCGTCATCGCTACTGGGCTTGCATCTTTGATAGAAACAAGCGCTGCCTTTACCGAAGAACTCCCAATGTCAAATCCTAGCAAATACATATTTCGTTTAGCCTTGTTTATTCAGTTACAGTAAGGGTGATCGTCTGCAAATCCTCTTTACGAGAGGAAGTCCCAACCATTACTGTAAATGTACCTGATTCAACACCAAAACGCATATATTCATCGTAAAATGCGAGATCTTCAGGAGTAATTTTGAAGCTTATTTTCTTTTTCTCACCTGGTTCTAATGCAATTTTCTCAAATCCCCTCAATTCCATCACTGGCCTCGTTACAGAACTTATGTCATCACGGATATATAATTGCACTACTTCTTGACCAGCTCTTTTCCCCGTATTTTGGATTTCCACTTCTACCTCAGTCGATTCAAAACGCGAGATAGTAGCTTTGGTAAAACGTGGTTTAGCAAGTGAAAAAGTGGTATAGCTCATGCCATAACCAAAGGACCAAAGGGCAAATCCTTCGTCCCAGAGATAACCACGACGAGCCGTAGGTTTATAGTTATAATATGCGGGAAGGTGCCCCACGGAGCGAGGGATTGTGATGGGTAGTTTTCCAGAAGGATTTACCTCTCCAAATAGCACATTGGCAACTGCGTTTCCAGTTTCCTGGCCTAGATACCAACATTCAAAGATGGTCGGAACTTTAGCCTTAAGATTGCTAACGGCCAAAGGGCGCCCATTGAACAGTAAGGCAACAGTGGGTTTGTTCAAGGCAGCAATACCGTCTACCAATTCATCTTGTAGACCGACCATTTGAAGATCCGTACGATCACCTAGGTGCGATTCCACCCAAGCTTCTCGTGAAGTCAACTCATTACCACCAATGGCCAAAATCACTAAATCAGCCTTCTTGGCTACTTTTCTTGCGGCTTTTAGCTTCGCCCGATCCTCGGCTTCGTCTGTTGGCAAAACCGGATCTTCATACCAGCTACCAGGCTGAGTAATACCACAACCTTCTGCGTATACGACCTTGACTTTATTTCCAAGCTTCGCTTTGAGGCCTTCCAAAACGGTAACGAAGTACTTTGGAAAAGAACTATATCCGCCTAGTAGCCTTTGATCTGCATTAGGCCCAATTACAGCAATTGTCTTATAATCGCTGGCGTCGAGTGGAGCTAAATTTCCTTCGTTTTGCAGGAGAATGATTGATTCTTCGGCAGCTTTGAGGGCCAGTTTGGCATTAGCTTCTGACCCCACTTCTTCTTTGGCTCTTTGAGGATCTACATAGGGATCTTCAAATAAACCCATCTCAAATTTATGCCTCAGGATACGGGCCACTGCAGTATCCAAGACCGCTTCCTTCATTTTGCCTTTTTCTATTGCCTGCTTAAGCAAAGGATAAACCTCTGGGTTTGGCAATTCTATGTCGATGCCGGCGGCTATGGCTTTGATAGCTGCGGCTTCATGATCTGCGACAATCTTGTGTCGGTCATGGAGTTCGCGAATAGCGGAATAATCCGAAACGATACTGCCCTTGAATGCCCACTCACCACGCAAAATGTCCTGCAATAGCCAGGTACTAGCATGAGAAGGTACGCCATCAATTTCATTATAAGAAGCCATGACAGAACGTACCCGCCCCACTTGGACTGCCTTTTTAAAAGGAGGCAAGAAGACTTCTCTTACTGTACGTTCACTAATATGAGCTGGTCCAATATTATTACCGCCTTCTGGCTCGCCATGGCCCGTCATATGCTTGAGCGTAGCGATGATATGATCCCCCTCAATTTTCTCGCTCCGGCCCTGGAAGCCCAAGATAGCAGCAAGACCAATCTCACCAGCTAGGTAGGGGTCGTCACCATAAGTTTCTTCCGTCCGTCTCCAATGTTGGTCG
>CAZHOC010001158.1:0-2596 GCA_964534295.1 uncultured Bacteroidia bacterium
CCATGGAATATGAAGTGATACCGAGTCTGTAGCTTGCGTAAGCTGATGCAACAAGCCGATATCTTCTATTTTTTGTTCTAAAGAGGTAGGTTCTCCTCCAATTGAGAATCTTCCAAATCGTGTACCACCAGAGCCTAATGCCCAACTTGGAACGGCAATTTGAAGTTTCTGAATCTTTGAGATAACCTCATTCGTATCGATTCCTTTTTTAGCCAGGCGATCGGATACAAAACCTAAAGTTGCCTGATGATCCTCTTGTGAGGACTTATTATATTCTTGAATTATTTGTTCTTCGAATTGCATTTCTTTTCAGTTTGCTGTTTTATTCACAGTTAACAATGAATGCCTGCACGCTAAGGGGTGCAACATCTTGGGAGTACTCGGTGGACAGTTAGAAGTCTACCAACTCAAAAAAAGATCGGTCGCCCAAGTGGACGACCGATTGAAGTGTCTATAAAATTATCTTGGGAAAGCGTTAGCCATACCACCATCTACGTTGATGATATTACCAGTTGACTTATCAAGAACTCCTACACAAGCGAATACACCGTTAGCGATGTCTTCTGGAAGGATGATTTTATTCAATAGATTTCTTTTTGCATAGTGTGCTGGAAGCTCCTCTACTGTGATTCCGTAAGCTTTTGCTCTACCTTCAGCCCAAGCTCCTTCCCAGATTTTACTTCCTACGATAACGCCATCAGGGTTAACCGTATTTACACGGATACCGTCACCACCAAGCTCAGCAGCAAGAAGTCTTACCATGTGCTGTTGTGCCGCTTTCGCTGTTCCGTATCCAACGTTATTAGGACCAGAAACCAAACCGTTTTTAGAAGCGATACTTACGATATCACCACCTAAGCCTTGTGTTCTCATTACAGAAACCGCAGCTTGCGCCAATTGGAACTGACCTTTTACTAATACGTTTTGTAGAAGATCCCAATCTTTCTGAGAGTGATCAGCAAGTGGCTTAGAGATAGCTAGTCCAGCAGAGTGAACTACGATATCCACACCACCAAATTCTAAACAAGCAGTATCGAAAGCACCTTGTACACTTTCCGCATCCGTTACATCACTAACAGCGTAAGTAGAGATGTCTCTTTTGTAAGTAGCGTTAGCTTCTACAAGTCTATCTTCTACGATGTCACAAAGTACAACGTTAGCACCTTCAGCCGCCAATTTATCAGCGATTGATTTACCGATTCCACCACCAGCACCAGTAACGATAGCTACTTTTCTTGATAATGGCTTCTCTTTAGGCATTCTTTGAAGCTTAGCTTCTTCTAGCAACCAGTACTCGATGTTGAAAGCTTCTTGTCTTGAAAGCGCTGTATATTCAGTGATCGCTTCAGAACCTTTCATCACGTTGATCGCGTTGATGTAGAATTCACTAGCTACACGTGTAGTTTGCTTATTTTTAGCAAATGAGAACATACCAACACCAGGGTAAAGAATAATAACCGGGTTAGGGTCTCTCATCGCTGGGCTATTAGGATGCTTACAAGTCTCGTAGTACTCAGCATATCCTTTTCTATATTCTTCGAAAGCAGGTTCAATCTGCTCTTTTACTTTAGCAGCGTCCGAAAGATCCGCTTCAGCATCTAATTCTAATACTAATGGCTGAATCTTAGTTCTCAAGAAGTGGTCCGGGCAAGAAGTTCCAAGAGGAGCTAATTTACCAAGATCTTTACTGTTGATGAACTCTAATACTCTTTCGTCATCAGTAAAGTGACCAATCATTGCTTGCTCTGATGAACAAAGACCTCTCAATACTGGTGCTAATTTCGCAGCTTGAGCTTTTCTTTTATCAGCAGGTAAGCTCTCTCTTACTGGACCACCAAATACAGAACCGTTTGCTTTGATTTTGTCTTCGATGAACTGAGAAGCTTTTTCAATTACTTCCAAGCTGTTGATGTAGCACTCGTACGAAGTGTCACCCCATGTGAAAAGAGCGTGACCACCTAGTACGATACCTCTGATACCTGGATTATCAGCAAGACATTTTTCTAACTGAAGACCAAGATCAAAACCAGGTCGCTGCCAAGGCACCCAACCCATAGTATCACCCCAGATTTCTTTAGTTACCGCTTCGCTATCTTTAGCAGCAGCAACAGCGATCAATGCATCTGGATGCAAGTGGTCGATATGTTTGAATGGTAATAAACCATGAAGAGGAGTATCAATCGAAGGAGCACGGCTATCTAAATCGAAGATACAGTGATCAAAAAGACCAACCATTTCGTCTTCGTGCTCGATTCCCCTATATACGTTTTTAAGATTTCTAAGTCTGTCCGTGTAAAGTCCGGCGATTCCGGCACGAGTTAAAGTTCCGATGTCACCACCTGATCCTTTTACCCACATCACTTCTGTTTCACTACCAGTAAGTGGATCTTTTTCGATAGTCTTACAAGAAGTGTTACCACCACCATAGTTGGTGATTCTTAGGTCGGCACCTAATATGTTCGAACGATATAAGAAAAGAGCTACTTCATCGCCCTCCATTGACAAAGCTTTAGCTTCGTCCCAGTTGTAGTCTACGTGATTGAACTGCAGTGTTTGCGCCATGTTTTCTTTTTTTATTTGATACGCTTAATCTTGT
>CAZHOC010001159.1:0-2595 GCA_964534295.1 uncultured Bacteroidia bacterium
TGTGTATGAAAACCATTGGGAGACCCATCTCTGGAAATGCCTCAATTTGTCTCCAGCTTTTGTCTGGATAATGATCTTGGATTTTATCCACCACTATTTGTCGTGCTTCGCTCCAATCACCCTCAGAAAATCCGTTTTCCAAGATGTGATCTTCCACTTTCTCGACATGAGCGGGTTTGTAACCAATAGAGACGATTCCACCCGCGTGCACCACGGCACTCCAGAGTTTATAGTCATCTACTTCCGACCATTTGAGTGGGTCCCCTTTCTGGGAACGCTCAGCTATAAGATCCTCTAGGATCGATACGGAAATGGGATCCCTACCGTCTAGAGGCTCAATCGGCTCTAAGCGATAATCGATTTGTTTGGCGTTTGGCTGAAAGTTTGAGCTTGGATTGAGTTCTTCTTGCTGGCAGGCTGTAAAGGCCAACAAAAAAATGAGGAGAATGCTAACTGTGTTTTTCATGATAATTAAATTTTGTTGTGCTGTGAAAAATGAACTTGTGTTTGTTTGACAGAAGCAATTTGGAGCCAAATCCTCACTCAATCGCCAAAAAGGGCGAAAATACAGCGTTTTTCCTCCTAGCGGAGGGATTTCATCCTTCGAAAAAATGGAATTCCTATGATCTAAATGCGAGGCTTCTACTACCTAGGGAGGAGGAATTGATGGCTTGGATAGGAGATTTTTAATATTCTTTGTTCAGGTATGCTGAGAGACTGTGTCTAAGAGTACAAAGCTTCAATGGACTATGAACCCACAACCAAGATTTAATTCTCTCATTCCTGCTCCTCTCGCGACTTGGCTAAGCATACTTGGCTTCCAACAAAGAGAACAGTTCAAGGCCCTTTTTAATTTTTGTCGACAGGTTGATCTCTCTATGGCGATCATCAATCTGCGGAAAATGAAATTGGAATGGCTCTGCATTGAGAAGTATGATCATCAATGGGTAGAGGATAGCCCCGAAACACCCCTCTCCCTATTACCTTTTATCCATCCAGAGGATCAGCACCGCCTCCTCAAAGACATCAAGCATTTCTATCGTTTCAATATGCCTGAGCACTCCTCTATCTATCGGACCCTTGATAGCCGAGGACAATGGCATTGGGACATCTTTTCTACCTATGCGATCAAACGCAATGCAGCCGAGCACAATCATTATGGCTTTGTCATAATCCGCCACCTCACCAAGGCCATTGGAAACTGCCAGTTTTTCGATTTGATTTCTCAAGAAGAGAAGGAAATAAGATCTAAATTCTTTGACTTCAGGCTCACCGCTCGAGAAAAGGAGGTATTGATCTTAATCGGGAAAGCCATGTCCGATAAAGAAATCGCTGACGAACTTATGGTAAGTCCCTTGACTATTGCCACCCACCGGCGAAATCTGCTCAAAAAGCTCAATGCTCGCAACAAAAACGAGCTGATCAAGATGGTACATGAAAATATGCTTGTTTAGCTCAATATTTCATTCTTCGGACCATTCTTTAAATTCCCTTACATCGGGCTTTGGTTGGCACAATTTTCGTTATCTTGTAGTGCGATACTTCCACATTACGTACTACTGAAACTTAGGCTGTGAAACAACTGCTCATTCTGTTATGCCTAGGATCGATATTATTTTCCTGCCAAGATCCACCGCAGGAGATCATCGTTCCTGATAATAATCCCACTCCCTATGATGGTGTCCCTACCATCAAGGTCGAAAATTACATCAACCGTCTTTACATTGATTTACTGGGGCGTGAGCCTCTCGACGAAGAAATGGCCCGTGATCTAGCTAGTTTGAGAGCGGGGGACCTCTCTCAGCAAGCACGCCTATCCCTGGTAGAAAAGATCCAAATGGATGAAACGGGAGGTGCCGATTCCTATAAGCACATATACTATGAACGCTTATACGGTCAGCAAAAAGCTCGCTTGATGGAAGGTGCTTCTGATGAGTACTTGTTTGGGGAGATTTCTCGTTTCCGCACAGAGTTTATCAAGGATTCATTAGAGGGAAATATCGCCGGCATGGCGGAATGGCAAGCACGCATGGATCCCTTGCAAAAGGTGCTGGATTCCCATATTGAACATCGTAATGGCTTGATCCCCATCAATGAAATGGTAGCTCGCATGCTCAATAATCAAGTCTACGACCAGATAAATATGAACACCATTAATTTCATCATGGCGAGCTTTGATAATCTGTTTTTCCGCTTTCCTACTCAAGCCGAGTTTGACCAGTCCTTTCCCATCATTGAAAACAATCAGTCGAATATAATTTTCGGACAAGCTGCTTCAAACAAAACTGAATACATCTCCATTTTGACCAACAGCAGAGAGTTTCACGAAGGGATGATCCGCTGGGCCTTCATCACATTAATGGCGAGAGAACCCAGCACAGAAGAGATCATAGCGGAGATGGACCACTTTTTTGACGGAAAGGATTTCCAACTTGTACAAAGAAACATACTGATCAAAGATGAATATGCAAACTTTTAAACTACCCCAACGAATAGGGGATAGGCCCATAAATTGGTTGAGGCATAGTTTGTTATGCCTTCTGGGCTTCTCCTTAATGATCTCTTGTCAATCCAATGATACCTACTTCTACGAAG
>CAZHOC010001160.1:0-2595 GCA_964534295.1 uncultured Bacteroidia bacterium
GTCCAGCGCTCCTACTAGTCCGATAGTCTCTTGGGATTGGGATTTTGGTGATGGCAATACGAGCAGTCAACAAATCGCAATCCATACTTATCAGACGCTTGGGAAATACACCGTTAGTTTGACGGTCACCACAGCAGATGGCTGTAGTGATGAGATCATTATGCCCGATTTCATCGAACTCTTCCCCGCACCTCAGCCAATCATGAATCCCTTGCCTGGTATTAGTGGTTGTGAGGATTTTAGCATCAATGTCAATCTAGATCCCAATAATCATCCATATGCCCTCCAGACTTGGACGTGGAATGCTGGCGACGGAAGCGGCAATCAGCCCACTGGTAATAGCTTTAGCCATACTTATACAGATGCAGGCAGCTATACCCTTTCAGTGGTGGTGAGTGATGAGAATGGCTGCTCCGCAGAACGCTTGGAATCTATTACAGTGCATCCGCTGCCAATCGTTTCGTTTACTGCTTCGGACAGTATGGGTTGTGCGCCATTCAGCACAACTTTCAGTTCTAATCAAAACAATGGCGTAATTGACTGGACCTGGGACTTAGGAGACGGGAACTTCGCTACCCAGACCAGCTTTGACCACACCTATTCAAACAATGGGTGGTATACCGTTAGCCTTAGTGTAGTAGACACCAATGGATGCCGCAATACACTCGAAAAAGAATCCTATATCAAACTATCAGTTCCCTTGGTAGACTTTAGTCTCAGTGATACGATAGTTTGTCCGGGTACCACAGTTGACTTTTTTGACCAAAGTTTTGCTGACACCACGCTAAGCAGCTGGACTTGGACGTTCGGCGATGGAGCCGGCAGCAACCAAAGCGACCCCTCTCATAGCTATCAGCAGGCGGGAATTTACCCCATCAAACTGATTGTATCAGATATCTTTGGCTGTACCGATAGCCTCGAAAAACCTACTGCTATTGAGGTACTTCGTGATGAAGTGCCTAAGGTCCTCGCTTTGACGAGTGTGAGTGTAATTGGTTCCAATACGGTCAGGGTTGATTTTCCAGCCTTTGCGAATGTGCACAATGACTTTGGCGCTTATGTCCTATTTAGAAAAGACGCTAATGGCAACTTTGTTGAGGTCATGCGAGAGACACGCCTCAACGCCAACTATTTTGAGGACATTATGGCGCCCACCCAAGCAGGCCCGGTTTGCTATAAAGTGCAGGTAGAAAATCATTGTGGTACAACCTACGATTTGGCCCTCGCCGAAGAACACTGTACCATCTATTTAGAGGCCGAAGGGCAATTAGACGCAATTGCACTCGACTGGACGGATTATGTAGGATGGGACCTTGTTGAGCAGTACAATATTTATCGGGTGCAAAACTATGCCCCGACGCAAATGGAATGGGTGGGAGCAGTACCCGGTACACAGACCTATTTTTACGATCAAGATATGTGGTGCTATGAGGGCTTCTATTATCGTATCGAGGCCTTAGCAGCAGGAAGTTTGCAGAGTCTGTCTGATACTGCTTATGCCAGTCCTATCCACTTTGCGCCAGCTGATTCTGCTCATATCTTGAGGGTTTCGGTAGAAAGTGATGACTATGTAACGGTAGAATGGGAGGTCCCAGAAATAGAGCGCGCCGCCGCAGTGGTTATTGAACGCGACAATGGGAGCGGCTATAAACAACATTATCAGGAACTTAGCGAGAATAATAAATCCAAGTTCTTAGACACCGAAGTAAACGTACAAGCCCAATCTTATGGCTATCAAGTATTTGTGGTGGATAGCTGTGGTGATTATACCCAACAAGGCCGTCGAGGCATCTCGATACTATTGAAGGCCACTCAAACCGGTAATAATGTAGATCTGACATGGTCTCCCTATGGCGGTTGGACCTATGGTGTAGAGTCCTATACCATCGAATATTATGACCAAGTGCTAAATGAGTTTGTCGAACTAGGAGTTGTAGACGGCACCACCCGCAACTTTACGGATGATCGCCTACTTGGCAATCAAGGACAAGCTTGTTATCGAGTAATCGCCCAAGAAAGCGAAGGTACCCGCCTTAATAGTATCTCCAACGAGGCCTGCGCAGTTTTGGATGGAGTGATTATTACCCCTACTGCATTCAGTCCTAATGACGATGGTCAAAATGATCGCTTTGCGGTAAGCGGTGTCTTCTTGGAAAGTTATGATATCAAGATTTTCAACCGTTGGGGCGTAGAAGTATTTAGCAGTCAGAGCCTTGGCGATGATTGGGACGGCCTCAACCAAAAGGGAGAATCTTGCCCAGAAGGCGTCTATGTATTTGTCGCCAGCGGGGTCGATTACAATGGCCATAGTATAGAACGTGTTGGTAGCGTTACCTTGATTCGATAGTTCTACCGAAGGTTATGGACTAAAGATGATTTTCAGTATGTTTGGGCCTTATGAGACAACACAGGCACAAATTTTTGGGGTGGGCCGCCTTGATCTTATTAGTTGGTTTGGGGGGCTGTACTAAGGTTTCTTTTGAGAGGGTCATCGTCGATGAACGCTTCTCCTTAGAGGTACCCAGCTACCTTGAGATACAAGAAGATATGCACAAGGAGGCGCCTCTGCAGCGTGGTAATGTTTACGAAGGGACC
>CAZHOC010001161.1:0-2595 GCA_964534295.1 uncultured Bacteroidia bacterium
ACTTGGTAGAGATTTTTCATTTGATCTTGTATTGTTGATCGCTCAAATGACGCTGCATGATCTGTAAAAACATCCTTTCCTTGGTCTGATTGGCAAAAGAGCGCTTGGGGATCACATTGGCAGTAGCCCGACTACGATAGAGGAAATAGTACTTATTCGTTTCGCGTAAGGAGTGAATCAAGTGCCAAGCTAATTTTGCTTCAATACCTTCCGCATTTACCTCAACGCCATCTTCAGATAGGGTATACTTGACATGCTCTAGTTGGGCGCGAACCTTATTAAAGTTACGTTCATTGCTAAACCGCATGACCATCGGTAATATCAAAAAGAAGGTTACGGGCAACACCAAATGCCCCAAGACGGGTTGAATATCTTGTCCAGTGAGCCAAAACAGGCCAATCTCAAATATCGGCAGCAGGCCAATCAGCACAAACCACCAATAGCGGCGATAAAACATATAAAACTTAAAGGCCAAGAGGTCTTTGGCCAACATTCTCACGTGTATTTCAAAGCTTTCCATCGATTATTTTATGATTCGCATGCCGATTTGCATGCCCGCCAATAGGCCCAATCCCATCCCCATTGCCCCTAGCCCAAAGGCTTGAGTTTGTTCAAATTCAATATAAGTCCCTGCCAATAAGCCAATGCCTAAGCCAATCAGGGCAATGGCTAGGAATTGAAAAAAAGGCAAAAAATGGATGAGCTGCAATGGCTCTTTAAAGTTAAAAATAGGGGCTTGCCAGCGAGGGGGCTCAAAATTCTCTCCGAAGGTTCGTCTACGGATATACATACGCGACAAAATCAACAACAGGCCCACTACCAGCGGCATCAAAATCGCCAGGCTAATGTTTTGTCTCAGCGGGATAGGCTGCGGAAAAAGGAGCGGCAGAACCGTTACCAGCAAGACAAAGAGACTTTTTAGCCAAGCATTCATATGGAATTGTTAATGGGTTGAGTCAAACAATCATTCCTTCAAAAATTCAAGCATTGATCTATTCTGGTTCTTCTTCCTCCTTCACCTCCCCCGGGAAGCTACACATATAAGGCTCCCCCTCTCTAATTCCTTGACCGCCAAAAAGCGCTTCTTCTCCCATCCGCCAAGTCCTTTGCCACTCACTTTGGGCGATATTGGCTTTGCGTGCTTCAATTTGATCTAGGTCATCAGAGAGAAATTCGGCAATCAGGGGTATAAAATTGCCATAACGTCCCGTATGCTCGGGGCCCAGCGTCAAATCAGACTCCTCCCCTTCCCCATATTCATAGACATTGACGGTCAATAAGCGTTGGCCTTTGACCAGCTCATATCTAGCGACTAATTCTTCTGGAAACTGAAGCAAGGCAACAGCATCAAGCTCGTCGGTATAGGCAGCTACAATTAATTGAGGCTCAGTGGTCAAAATGATAGCGGCTCTACTATCGCCCTCTTTGAGATAGGCGGCAAAAGCAGCATCTGGCATGCGTAGTCGGATCAACCAGCGAAAGGGCCAAGCCCAACAACGACGTCGAAAATACTTGAGTTTATCAGTACTAAGGCTTACTCCAACGGGATCAGAAGCCCTCGAAAGTGGATCGACATACTGTATTTTCTTGCGACCGAACATATATGCATGAAATTAGGCAATTTTACGTTTAGTTGTTGTTCTCTACTGTCAATGCCTGATACCATTGGCTATTTATTGAGTCCAACTTAGACTTCAGGCCAGATTCACTTTTTCTGTGCTGCTTTTTTGCGCAATATTTGCTATGCTCGAAACCCAAGCTTCGCCTTCAAACTTTTTGTTTAGTGTCGACCTTGAGGACGTCCGTGAGATGATTCCTAATGGCCTGCAGTATCCCGAACGGGTCCCACAAATGACCCAAAAGTATCTGGACTTTCTGGCCCAGCATAATGCAAAGGCCACCTTTTTCCTGGTTGGCGATATGCTGCGTACTTATCCCGATCTAATTGTCAAGATCGCCGACCAAGGCCACGAGATTGCCTGCCACACCAATAAGCACACGCATCTGGATCAATTAGGCAAAGATGATTTTCGCCGTGACTTAGAGGCTTTTCAACGCTCCTTAATGGCCTTAGGCTTAGCTCCAACGACGGGCTTCAGAGCCCCTTCCTTTTCCTTGACCGAAAAAACCCAGTGGGTATATCCTTATCTCAAGGACTTTGGTTTTAGCTATTCCAGTTCGGTACTGCCGGCCAAGAACCCCTTATTTGGCTGGAAGGGCTTTGGCAATGCGCCACGGATAATTGGAGGCATGCTCGAGATCCCTATGACGCTGCAAAATTTTGGCTTAATTAAGATTCCGATCGGTGGTGGGGTTTATTTCCGTAACCTTCCTAGCTGGGTCCTTAAGCCCCTTTTCAAGCAATACCAGCGCAATGGGCAAGATATTCTAGGCTACTTCCACCCCTACGATATTGACCTCGAACAAGATCGCTTCATGCATCCTAATCTCAATGAAAGTCGCTTTTTCAATGCACTGATGTATCGCGGCCGCGCTTCCGTCTTTCCCAAATTAGAAATGATGATGAGCATGGGATTCGAGCTAATCCGCTATGATGCCTTCAGTCAGCAGTTTTTGCCCCAAGAGGTATGAGCC
>CAZHOC010001162.1:0-2593 GCA_964534295.1 uncultured Bacteroidia bacterium
AAATGTGCCATCCCCATTGCCCAACATGCAAGCTCCAGTAAAGGCATCATAGCGCCCTGTTTTCACTTCAGTAGCATAAGAATTCCCTACAGCTATGACATCTAGATGTCCATCCTCGTTGACATCTTCTACCCAAAAGTCCATAATTGGTGCGGCTTGTAACTCCCAATCTAAGGGTTTTACCCTAAACTTCGCATTTCCTAGGTTTTCGATATAGCAGCTTTGTAGTTGTTGACTTTTCAGGATGAGTGCGTTTTTGAGTTCAGCAGGGCTGAACACCTCCTCAAAGCCTACCGAGGCAAAAGCATGATAACTGCTAAATTGAGGTGCCTTAGCGGTGATTTGTCGAATAATATTGTCGCGGGAGGCAACTGGATACTCTATCCCCATTAGATATTGACAGAGGATGGGATCAATGCTTCCATTGGCATCAAAATCCTTGGCATAGACGCACATGGGTTCTTCAATACTCGCTCTGTAATTTGTATTCAGTCCTAAATTCCCAGCAAAAAAATCTAGATCCCCATCCCCATCAAAGTCTCCACTTTGCAGGCTATTCCACCAACCTGTATGGGCCGCCAATCCCTCTGTTTCCAATCTCAGCAGTTTGTCTCCCTGCCAGTAAAATAATTGAGGGGCTAACCATTCCCCTACCACCATCAATTGCCAGTCCTTATTTGCCCCCATTTGCACCCATTCGGCATCAGTAAGCATACCCAACTGAGCCAATTCTGGATAAGTGCTCGGGTCAATTATGCTAAACTTTCCTCCTTCATTGCGGAGAAGATAGCTTTTGGGAGGGCTAGGATAGGCACCGGGCACAACTCTTCCACCTACAAACAAATCAAGGTCTCCGTCCCCTTCAAAATCATGAGCCTTCACAAAAGCGCCACTTTGTTCTATCGATGGGAGGGCTGTTTCATCTAAACTAAAGTTTCCGCTTCCATCATTACGATATAAGCGATCCTGATAAGCGTTCGGCGCAGCCGGGTACACACTCCCACCGCTGACTACATATAGGTCCTGATCACCATCACCGTCAGCATCAAAAAAGAGCGCATCTATGTCTTCCCTAGCTTTTTCCCCTTCGAGTAGGAGCTTTTTCGAGCCATTTTCGCTTTGCAGGATTATCTGGCCAGCAAATCCAGCTCCACCTCCTAAGTAAATATCGTCCAAAGCATCACCGTTCACATCTGAAACTGCCAAGGCTGGTCCAAGTCGCGTATACTCATGCGGCAAGAGTCTTTGCAGATTAAAATCTACATGCGGGTCTTCCTGATGCTTGGCAGAGAAAAAGTCTTTGTTCTTAAATATGTTTTGCGTCCTTGTAGCATATTGGGGCAGCCTACTTGGATTATCAGCGCGATAGCTAAGTTTGTGTAGGGTATCTACCTGCGGTGAACGCCAGACCTGTTTTGTGAGATCAGGCCATAGCAGGACAATACTATCCACGCGTTCGGCAAGGCCGAGACCAAAATGCAGCTGTGGAATCATACTGGATTCATAACCGTGATTAGTATGAAACTCCTCAAAGAAGATTTGCTCCTCTTGGTACAACCAAACTTTGGTGCCAAGACCGTTTAGATTATTGGCTGGGCCTTCTAATTGTAAGTCAATATAGTGCTGAGGGTCTGTTTGCTGACTTTGATTTTGGTATAAGAGTGCCTGTTGATTAAGATTATTGACCACCAGATCAAGATCGCCATCTAGGTCCAAATCCCCATAGGCGGCTCCATTGGAATAAGTGGAATCAGCCAATCCCCAATTCACATTTTGGTTGGCAAACTGAAAATTGCCCTGATTTTGATAAAGATAGTTGGGCAATTTGATGCCTTTTAGTTCGCTGATGTGCTTGAGTTGTCGTTCCCGAATCGAAGCTGGCGAGCCAAAAATTTGCTCTTTGTTGTACTTGATGTAGTCAAGATCGCCCATGTCTCGCAAGAAGCCATTAGCGATAAAAACATCTCTTTTCCCATCATTGTCGAAATCTGCTAGAAGCGGACTCCAACTCCAATCTGATTTATGCAGTCCTGCTAACTGGCTCAATTCACTATAACTCCCGTCCCCGTTATTGTATTGCAGCGTATTGCGAGAATATTGTGGTTCATAGCCAGCTTGAAGAATATAGCGGAAGCGATTATGATCGGCACCGGGCATGAGCATTTTTTGGCGGTAGGGATCCTCTGGAAACATATCCACCACATATATCTCAGGTTGCGCATCATTGTCAAGATCAGCCACATCTATACCCATACTGGCAAAACTGGTGTGCTTAAAGGTTTGGGCCGCTTCATTGCGAAAGGTGCCGTCTTTTTGGTTGATGTAGAGCAGATCGTTGGAGAGAAAATCATTGGTAACATACACATCTGGCCAATGATCTCCATTAAGATCGCTGACGTTGAGTCCTAAGCTGTAACCTTCGATCAAAATGCCTGACTCAGCTGAAACATTGCGGAAGCTACCATCTCCTTGATTTTGGTAAAGTAAGTCTGTGCTAGCCGCTTCGCCTTGAGTCTTTTTACGACGGATATTGTTGACATTAAAGATGGCATAGTCGGTTGGGTTGACAGCCAAATAAACGTCCAAATCGCCA
>CAZHOC010001163.1:0-2588 GCA_964534295.1 uncultured Bacteroidia bacterium
ATTGTTGACGCAGAACAGGGCACTTCCTAACCCCCTTCCCATCTTTGTATTTCAGAATGAACTCCCTGTAGCAGCCAATGCGCTTAACGCCGCAACCGTGAGCCTCTACAATGAGACTGGCGAGAAAAAGCGTTATCAACAGATCATTCGGGCGATATATGAAAGCTATTTCAAAGAGTATCCTGAACAGTTCGGCAACTATTATCTGTTTTATTTCGGGCGAGGTAAGGAGGTGCTAGATGTTGACTTCGTCTCGTCTTTTGCTTTTAAGGTGGGTTGGAGTTTTCAAGCTGTTTTTGTCTACAAAGGCAAAGTACATCCGCCTACTATACATATTAGTAATCGCTTTGCCATCGAGTCTAGCCTATTACCGGTCATTTTTGATAACAAGCTAGTCGTCAAAAAAAACGATGCAGTGGTTGCGCGAAGATATTTTACAGAGCTTGATAGTAAGTCCTTTGGCTACCCCGAAGCCAATACCTTTCGCTTAATCCGCGCCTATCGACGGGCATGGTATGACTACATCTATAAGTCGCGAGATAACGCGATCACTGGTGAGATGTTTGGCGATATGATGCTCTCAGGCCTACTAGAGGGCTTCAAACGCGATGAAGCCCAGAAGAACACATTCAATCTCAAACAAAAGGCCAATTACTGGTTTGGCCTTAACCGATATTTTGATACTCCCAATCACAACTTTAACGGAATTGATATGGCTTCCCAAATCCCCAAATTACTGGAAAAAGCCCGCGCCATGAAGGGGCGAAAAACAGAAGAGGGTGAATCCCTCCCAAGCCTGGAAACAGACCATGAGTTTGCGTTCATGGCGGGACAGGTAACTTATTACCTGCTTTCACAAAGTAAGGCGGATCAGAAAACACACGCCCTATTTCATCCTTTTTTACTAAAAACCTCTGCAGAAAGCTTCCGAGCTGCGTTAAAAACAGCTTTTGGTCGATATGGCTATGATATCTCTCAAAGTGCCCCCGTAAATCGAGTATTGGCGGATGTCATGACCTATACTTTACAAACCCCAGAACTCCCATTTTCCAAACTACAACCTATGATGATTGCTGGCTACTTGGCTGACAACGTCTTCTACGAAAAATCTCCTTCTAACAACAAAAACTAATATTACCATGTCTAACACATTTACCAACCGTGTCTATGGCTGCGCCATCGTAAAAGCCATCAACAGCAACTACAACGCAGACTTTTCTCATCAGCCTCGGACACTGCCTAATGGCACCGCCTACGCGACGGACAAGGCACTGAAATACCTGATCCGCAACTTTTGGGTGCGCAGCTTTTCTGAGGAGCAAGTCTTTTACTTTAAGCGGTTCAATGAAAACATGAATCCGCTAGACATTGATGGCGCATACAACCGCATGTTTGGGGAGCCGAAGGGTAAAGTCGATAAGAACGTGGCATTGAAAAACTTATTGTCAGCCATTGACGTCAAGTTCTTCGGAGCGACTTTCGCGAATAAGAAGCAGAAAGTATCCATTTCTATTCATGGTCCGTTGCAAATTGGGCACGGAGTCAATCGCTATCCTGAAAGCCTAATCTATCCAGAGCAAATTATGTCTCCCTTTAGCGATTCTAAGGGTGATAACAAAGAAGCCGCAGCCTCTACCCTTGGCACCCAATATAAGTTGGCCGAAGGGCATTATGTACACCACTTTTCGCTTAATCCCACCAATCTCAACGCCCATTTAGAGCGACTTGGTGAAGATGCTCCTGGAATTACCCCAGAAGACATAGATAAACTTAAGCTTGCCATGCGTAGTGGGGCTACCTATTTTGACTCTTCTGCCAAGGCAGGAATCGATAATGAGCTACTCCTGTGGGTGCAACTCAAGCCTGATTCGAAGATCGTCATGCCGACGTTTACACAATTGGTAAAAGTTGCACGTCGCAATTCTGGAGAAAAGACCATCATTGACCTTAGAGACCTAACTGATCTACTGGATGATACCCGCTATCAAGAGGCAATAGAAACCATCGAGTTATACTATAGTGCTCCCTTTACTGAGGTGAAGGATGCTCCTGCTAACGCAAAAGTTTTTGCCCTATGATCGTTTCATTTGACTTACAAGCAGATGGGGCAGTGTTCAAGAAGCCCGACGTAAATGAGGGCCTATATCTAAGTTACAATACCCTACATAAGCCTGCCTTGTTGGGGATGCTAGGAGCTATATTGGGCCTACGGGGGTTCGAAGCCTCAGAGAATTTTCCTGAATACTACCAAGTGCTTCATCAACTCAAGGTCTCTATCGCACCACTAAAAAAGAGCAGCGAAAAAGGCAACTTTACCAAGTACACTGTTCAGTACAACAACGGGGTGGGCTATGCCTCCCAAGAGCAGGGAGGCAACCTCATAGTCAAAGAACAGACGCTCTTTCGTCCGGGCTATACTTGCTATGTCCAACTCGATCCTGATGATCCCATCCAACACCAGCTAATGGAATCACTCATGCATGAGGAGGCGGTATACCCGCCCTACTTAGGCAAAAATGAGTTTCCGGCATGGTGGGAGAATGTACAGGTGTGGGAGGAAAGCGTGTTTGGGTTTGAGGATGACTTTG
>CAZHOC010001164.1:0-2587 GCA_964534295.1 uncultured Bacteroidia bacterium
ATAATAGCCAATCATCTCTAGATTGAGGACGCCCAGCACATTATCTGTAGCCGGTAAACCGCCATTATTGACGTAAGCAAAACTACCCAGCAGCCCATCTTCCTCGAGGTCAAAAGCCAAATAGCGGATACTTTTTTCACTAAGGTAAGGGCTTAATACTCTGGCAGTTTCTAATACACCGACTGTGCCGGTCGCATTATCGTCCGCTCCTGGCGTATTGGGCACCCCATCATAATGGGCATCAATAATATAGACCTCTTGTTCGTCTTCCACTCCAGATTGCTGACCGATTAGATTTACGGCTTGGTAGTTTTGATAGAGCTCCTCTTGACGGGAAGTCAGCAAACCATAAGCGGCTAGGCGATTATCAATACTGTCTTGGATTTGCTGCAACAAAGGTAGTTGGTTGGAGCGATGTCGGGATTGGGCAAAATAAGTAAGGTCTTGCCTTAGGCGAACGCTATCCACCTGATCTACGATAGCTTGAATATCTACTGGCACTCTATCATCCACTACCACTTTAACCCGATGCATCGCAATGAAAATTGGTTGGGGAGCGTCCCAGTAAATAGCTTTTTGATTACCTACTAGGACAGGAAAACCTACTTCGCCTATCGCTTCAGCAGTGATATTGCGGAAAGTCAGGCCTTCATCCTCGGAGAGGAGAAGCCGCACATTGAGCGAATCATTCTCCATATCGGACACATCATAAACTACGGTCAAACGATTGTTTTCAAAGCTGAAGGAGGCATCCAGATTGCTGATGAGAGGAATTTGGTTTTGAGCCAAGAGCGTACCACCAAAAACAAACGCAATCAGAAAAAGGGAGTAGGTTTTCATGTTCGGGGAATTTGCAGGATAAAATAACAAAAAAGTCGTTCCGCAAAGCGAAACGACCTTGATGTATCTTGCTAAGAAACTATTTTAAGCCTAAGCTTGAGCTTCTTTGATTTTTGCTTCTAGAGAGCGGATAACTTCTAGGTTACCTTGCTCAAGCGATTGCTTCAAACCGAAGGTTTGGGGATTGGTTTTGAGGGCGAACAGTCTACGCTTAGACTTACCGCGCTTACGTAATTTCTTTGTGGTGAATTTTTTTGCCATGATCTATTTCATTTAAAAATGACCTTCATAAAGAGTCGCTGATGCTCTTTGCAAAAGCGGAACGCAAAGGTATAAATTATTCGATGGGAATCAAAATTCTTCTTTAGTATAATATACTTTATAGTAGTACATGTCTTTTTGCTCATCGTAGGCACGCTCTACAAAGGTCGCAGCCTCATCTGTGTTTTTCTGAGGCAATACGATTTGGATGCCATTATCGAGCTTTATGACCGTTTTGAAGTGCTTTTTCATTTGCCTTACCGCAAACTTAGAGATAGAAAAAGGCTCTTCATATTTTAGCTGATTGTCTTCTTCATAAGACTCTCTAAAATGATCGAAGGCTTCTCTTTGCTCCATCTTTTCCATGACATCGGCCCGAAAGTCATCAACATCAAAGTTCTCTGACTTATTGAAGTAGTTCATGGACTTATTGAGAAAGAGGACCTGCTCTTTGCGATCTTCCCCTTCGGCCAAGACATTTTCACAAAAGTCTTTGGCGAGATTGAGATAAGACTGAGTCTGAAAACTATTATCCTGTATCCGCTGCACACCCAGAAATTCATCTCTCCAATATTGAGTATCCTCGCTATTTTGGTTGACCATGAGTACGGTATAGCCATCGTCGGCGAAGGTATTGAAGATGAGGCAGCCTTTATCTAGTTTTTTGGTATGAATACCTTGCTCAATGCGTAAATCCATCTGCTCTGCCTCGGCATTTTCACTGAGATGAAGGAAGATATCTTTGTGCTCTGTCTTAAAAATGCCAATTGCCTCCAACTCGACATCATCCACTACACACTCACGAAAGTGTGCTACATACAACTCACCACTTTTTATATGGGGATGAATAGATGTCTGATAGAGGTGGGTTAAAATATTGGAAGACTCCTTAACAAATTCGTTGCGACTGCGCTCAAAAATCCGACGACAATAGGTATAAACCTCATTCATCTCTATGTCTGTCTCATGGGAGAACTTAAAGAACTCATCAGATTTGAAGGGTTTCAAAAAGAAATCCTCTAATATCTGCATAGTTTGCTCTTCTAAAGGATAAATATCTTTAGCGGCAAGCACCCCTTCATTGCGTACTTTATTACCCGCACGATGAACTGTCAGAGTGGTTAGGCGAGCTTGCGAGAGATCAAACATATTAAATAAGGAATTGGATTTTTGAGAGCCTGAATTAGCACATTCTAAAGCAACAAATCAACCGAGAGGGAAATCTCTTATAGAGGTTTGTAACGAGATTCTTTAAAGATTTTTTCGTAATCCTTAATTGCCATCAAATCCTCTAGGCTCATACTTGGATTTCGCTCCATATAGGCCTTCACCATTTTCCAACCGCAATACTCTCCAATTCTTGGTGCTGATTCGATCGAAAGCTGTGTGGTATAGGGTTTATCAGTAAGATAGTCTCGATGAACCCGAAAATCAGCCTCATACAGCAGCGGGATTAATTCTTTATAAATTCTTGCTTCATAATAGT
>CAZHOC010001165.1:0-2587 GCA_964534295.1 uncultured Bacteroidia bacterium
TTGCTCATCTTTCGCAAGAATGTCAATCACACCATTCTTAGATTGAGTATCTGAAGGCCCTATTTGAGAGGGATGAAATCTCCCCAAACCTCCTCCTTCGATCATTGCCGGGCCACCCATTCCCAGAGAAGAATCCTCGGTAGCAATGATCACGTCAGCACAACCAGCAATTGCTGCATTTCCGGCGAAACAGTATCCGGCCACAATGGATATCAACGGCACCTTACCGCTTAGCCTGCTAAGGGCAGCCCACGTATGCATGTCCAGACCTCCTACCGAAATAGGTTCGAAATCCACATCCCCAGGTCGACCTCCGCCTCCTTCAACGAAAAAGATAATGGGCTTATTGGCTTCCCTCGCCAGCATAAATAGCCGATCCTTCTTTTTATGATTAAAGGCTCCTTGAGTTCCTGCCAAAACCGTATAATCATAACTGAGTACAAAGCATTTCGAGGATTCGGGATCAAAAAGGTCGCCGTTCACCGAGCCCAACCCAGCAACCAATCCATCGGCAGGTGTCTTCTCTATCAAATCCTTAGTGGATCGTCGCATCTTCTGAGCAGCGACTACCAAGGAAGCTATTTCCAGGAAACTGCCTTCATCGCACAAGTCATCAATGTTTTCGCGGGCCGTTCGCATCCCCTTAGCATGTCGTTTTTCAACTGCCTCCGGTCTGTTTTTGTCTTCCAAGAACGACTTGCGAATTTGAAAACCCTGAAGGTGAGTCAGCTTATCTTTCGAGTCTTCAGCCATGGAAACTTAGACACCGAGGCTTCTTCCAATGATCTCCTTCATGATCTCGTTGGTTCCACCGTATATTCTTTGCACCCTAGCATCTCGATAGGCCTTTGCAACCGGGTAATCATTTATGTAACCGTAACCGCCGTGCAATTGAAGGCATTCATCCATGACCTTACACTGCAAGTCAGACACCCAGTATTTTGCCATCGCAGCTTTTTCTGCAGTCAGTTTTTTCTCCATCAGCTCCAGCGTACACTGATCTACAAAAGTCTTAGCAATGGTAACCTCAGTTTTCATTTCGGCTAATTTGAACCTTGTGTTTTGGAAGTTCCCAATTGACTTACCGAAGGCCTGTCGATCTTTACAATACTGAATAGTATCTTCTAAAATTCCCTCCATAGCTCCAATCGCACCGAGGGCAATGGACAAACGCTCCTGCGGAAGATTGTGCATCATATAATAGAAGCCTTTGCCATCCTCACCTAGCAAATTCTCCTCAGGCACCTTGACATTATCGAAAAATAACTCTGAAGTATCCTGACCTTTCAGACCAATCTTATTGAGATTCTTACCCTTGGTGAATCCGTCAAATGTGCTTTCAATAAGTAGTAGTGCAAAAACTTTTGCACCCAACTCCGGATTGGTCTTGACCGCGGCAATGGTGAAGTCACACATGATCCCATTCGAAATGAAAACCTTAGATCCATTTACCAAAAAGTGATCATCCTTATTCTGCGCAACGGTTCGTATCCCCTTGAGGTCACTCCCCGCAGCTGGTTCTGTCATCCCCAAAGAACCAATCCAATCTCCCGAGGCCATCTTCGTTAGAAACTTGGCTTTTTGTTCGTGTGTGCCGTAATGATTGAGATAAGGAACAACGATCTCATTTTGAGTTCCGAAACCAGGACCCGAAACATTTGCACGGGCCATTTCATACATCAGAATAGCATTGTATCTATGATCAAATAATCCCAATCCACCATATTCTTCCGGGATATCTATACCAAGAATTCCAAGCTCAGCGGCCTTCTTCCAAACCTCACGCGAAACCTGTCCGTCTTTCTCCCACTGACTTTCGTACGGTACCAGTTCTTTCTTCACAAACTCTCTAACCGAGTCCTGAAACATTAAATGTTCCTCTTCCAATTTGATGTTCATTTCTTATCTGTCTTTGGGTTATTAATTACACTATAAGTTACATGAGAAGATTGTTATTCCATCCTCATTTTTATTTTCTTCTATTCTGCCTTCCAGTTGAAGCAAATCGGTGTATCCCAATACCATGAGAAATCCTGCAAATAACTTGATCACATTGTCGGTCTTATACATCTTCTGGCAAATCTCCAAAATCGATCGACTTCTGTTTTCAATCAAATTGTAGCACTCTTCTTTCCGGTTTTCTATCCGGGCCATTTGAACCTGGACCAATCGCGATACATCATCCAGCACTTCACCATGCCCTGGATATGATCTTGCAATACTCATCTTACTTATCCTTTCCATCGAGTCGACTATATCAGGTAATCCCCTGTATCTTTTCTCTGGGTTCGCGGGATCCTCTCTCAGAGTGGGAAAAGGAGTCAATCCTAAAGTGATGTCTCCTCCAAAGAATATCTGAGAAGCTGGTTCGTAAAAACTGTAGTGTGTCAGGCAATGCCCAGGAGTATGTAATACTTCAAGTTTGGAACCAGAAATACTTAGAATTTGGCTTTCCATATAGAACCTCAACCTTGAATCAGGCACCTGAATATCTGGAATAAATCCCTTTGCATTTTGATTGGATAGGAAGTCCTGCGCTTCCCTTGGAAGGCCGTATTGCTTTAGACAAGATTTGTAAAAATCTACC
>CAZHOC010001166.1:0-2583 GCA_964534295.1 uncultured Bacteroidia bacterium
CTGTACCCTTAATGTGCGTAGAGTTCTACCTCATTCTTCGCGCTGCTGGTGCTCCAATCAGCTTGATGTGGAAAATGATCGGATACTCTGTACTCATGCTCGTTACCGGTTACATCGGTGAGTCTATCGATCCTGCCAACACTATCCTATGGGGTGTTATCTCTACTGTAGGTTGGGCTGGTATTGTCTATGAAATCTTCTTTGGCTCTGCTAAGAACCTAGCGACTAATAACGCTAGCGCCGAGGTACAGAAAGGTTTCAAAGCTCTACGTCTTTTCGTATTGATCGGATGGGCTATCTACCCAATCGGTTACATGACAATGGAAGGTAACCTCCTAGCAGGTGCTGGTCTTAACATGGACTTGCTCTACAACATTGGAGATGCCGTCAACAAAATCGGATTTGGCTTAGTGATTTACGGCATCGCTGTAAGCGCAAGCAAAAAGGAAGCTGCTGTTGCAGCATAAATTTGATGTACAAAGTCTTAAGAGCCTCCTTCTTCTCGAAGGGGGCTTTTTGCTTTTGAGATAAAAGGCTAATTTCCCTTTTGAAACTAACCCATAAGCCTACTTCTATATGAGAAAAACGAGCTTTCTACTACTCGCTTTGTGCCTTAGCTTACCGCTAGGGAGCTTGGCACAAAAAAAGAAAAAGAAAAACCAAGAAGCGGAAGAAGCCAAATCTGAATATTTCCTCAAAGGTTCTCACTTAAGTGCCTTTAAGTTTAGATCCGTTGGCCCCGCCTTGACCTCAGGCAGAATTGCTGATTTTGCCGTCAATCCAGCCAACAGATTTGAATATTACGTGGCCGTAGCCTCAGGTGGAGTATGGAAAACCATCAATAACGGCACTACCTATCAACCCGTATTTGATAGCCAAGGATCCTACTCTGTTGGCTGTATCACCATGGATCCCAATAACTCCAATGTCATTTGGGTAGGAACGGGTGAGAATAATGGTCAGCGTTCCGTAGCATACGGTGATGGAGTCTACAAATCCTCTAACGGTGGTGCGACCTGGAAAAATGTCGGTCTCAAAAACTCTGAGCACATTGGGATGATTACCGTTGATCCTCGCAATTCAGATAGAGTGTTTGTTGCAGCCCAAGGCCCATTGTGGTCCGAAGGCGGTGATCGTGGCCTTTATCTTACTGAAGATGGTGGCGAAAACTGGGAAAAAGTACTAGAAATTGATGAGCACACTGGTGTAAGTGAGGTGCTTATGGATCCTCGCAATCCAGATGTAATGTATGCCACTAGCTGGCAACGTCGTCGTCATGTTTGGACTTTCATTTCTGGAGGACCTGGTTCCGCTCTTTATAAGTCAACCGATGGTGGCAAAACTTGGAATAAGTCTCAAAAGGGATTGCCAGGTGGAGATTTGGGCCGTATCGGTCTCGCGATTTCGCCGGCTAATCCGGACGTAGTTTACGCTATTGTTGAGTCTTCCGGCAAAAAAGGCGGCTTCTACCGCTCCCAAGATCAAGGCGTTAGCTGGAAGCGTATGAATGATTATGCTACCAGTGGTAACTACTATCAAGAAATCGTAGCTGATCCTGTAGATGTGGATCGCGTAGTCTCCCTCAATACCTACGCAATGCTAACCGTTGATGGCGGCAAAACGTGGAAGCGTTTAGGCGAGAAAAGTAAGCACGTCGACAACCACGCACTTTACATCGATCCGGCTCATCCTTCCTACCATTTGATGGGTTGCGATGGCGGTATCTATGAAAGTTATGATAGTGGCAAGAACTGGATTTTCAAGCCTAACCTACCCGTAACTCAGTTTTATAAGGTCTCAACCGACAACGCTGAACCCTTTTATCATATCTATGGCGGTACTCAGGATAACTGGAGTATGGGAGGCCCCTCTCGTACGATTAACGCCCATGGCATCATGAACCAAGACTGGTATACCACCAACGGAGGTGATGGTTTTGAATCGCAAGTCGATCCGACAAACCCCAATATCGTCTATGCCCAGGCCCAATATGGTTGGTTGGTGCGCCATGACAAGCAGAGTGGTGAAAGCGTACCCATTCAGCCTCAACCTGACAAAGACGAAGCAGCTTACCGTTGGAATTGGGATGCTCCACTTTTGATTAGCCCTCACAATCCAAAGCGCCTCTATTTTGCAGCGAATAAAGTATTCCGCTCTGATGATCAAGGCAATACTTGGAAAACCATCAGCGGGGACCTGAGTCGCCAACTCGACCGTAACACTTTGCCAGTAATGGGTAAAGTTTGGAGTATGGATGCAGTAGCCAAAAACATTTCTACCACCATTTATGGCAACATCGTCGCGCTAGATGAATCTCCTGTTCAGGAAGATCTACTTTACATCGGTACCGATGATGGTCTGATCCATATCTCTGAAAATGCAGGTGGGGCATGGCGAAAAGTAGATGGGGTTGCTGGTGTCCCAGAACGCACCTACGTAAATATGCTTTTGGCCTCTCAACATGATGCGAATACGGTATACGCTGCCTTTAATAACCATAAGATGGGCGATTTCATGCCTTATCTTTATAAGAGTACAGACAAAGGTCAAACATGGAATTCGATCGCCAATAACCTTCCAAAG
>CAZHOC010001167.1:0-2582 GCA_964534295.1 uncultured Bacteroidia bacterium
CACTGCCTTGTCGCGGGCTAGACATAAGCGTTCTGCGAAGCAGCATACTCAACTCCAAATCTAGTTTTCTAAGGCCTTTACCACCTTCTTATAAATCCTTTCAGACTTCATCCAAGCATTGCCACCACTATTACCCGTAAACTGAACTACCACCGCATCAAGTTCCTCATGATAGCGTGCAATGCTTTGATAACCTGGCAACAAACCTGTATGCTCGTAGGGATAGACCGAGGTGTAGACCTCTTGCTCCTCAGCACTCAATAACGAACCGTCAATCAAGGCCCGTAAAAAAACAGTCACGTCAGCCGCAGTAGCGACCATAGAACCGCCTGGCATGGTATAATCATTGAGTTTTACATCGGGATCCCAACCTTTATGGTAGCCACTCATTACATCTTCCGGCGCTACTTCACTCAACAAACTATAAGTGTTATGGAGATCCAAGGGCAACAAAATTTCCTCTTTGATGTATTGATGATGACTGTATCCTAAGGTCTTGTCTAGAATCTCCCCTATCAGCAGGTAATTGGTATTTGAATACTTATATCTACGATCAGCTTCGAAGTCAGCTGACTCATCCAGTACTAGTTCCAAGGCTTGCTGATTGCTGATAGGAAGATAGTCCCATGGGAAATCGGAATGATCCGTAAAATTGGGAATACCACTTCGATGTTGCAGCAACATCCTCAAACTGATTTCATCCGCATTCTCGATTCGGTCCTTAAGTTCTGGCATTAGCTCAGCCAAGGTCTGGTCCAAGGACAATGATTGATTGACGATTAATTTGACTGTAGCCGCGGTTATGTACAGTTTGCTTATGCTCGCGATCTTAAAGAGAGACTGAGTATCTACTGGAATCTTATTTTCACGGTTCTTCCATCCAGCACCATAATGCTTTATTTCTCCGCCTTGGTTCACGCAGACGATGATGCCATCAAAACCTTTATTAGTTGCGTTTTCGACCTCAGTTTCCACAGTATTGGGAAACTCACCTTTGATAGCATCACAGCTGCTAAAAAGAAAGAGTGAGCCAATTAGCAGTATGAATAATTTGACAAAATATTGCTTTAGATTTTTCATGATTGTTGTTCTTTAAATTCTGCATTTGAGACAGTTGCCTTTCTTGAAAAAGTAGTTTTGAGGCCAAATAGTGGTCTGAGCCATTTGATCCGTCGGATCAATTCGAAGCTTGCGTAGCATCCTATCAGCGTAAAGGCCAGTACGAGACTAAATGATAACCAAGGAGAGATATCCATGGGAAACAGGAAATAGGAGGCCAGATAGAGAAAGAACATGTGAAGGATATAGACCGGATAGGCCGCTTGACTTAAATAGGCCAAGCGAGGGTGAGAGTGATTGAGATAACGATACCCCAATCCCAAAACCGCTAATACCCATAGATTAGATTCAATCGCCATTAGTGCATTAGGGGAAACTAGCTCGAAATAAAAAACTCGGACAAGAAAAAGAGAAACCGCCGCCAATAGTATTGGCCAAGTCCAAGCTTTCAATAGCTCCCAAAATGGAGTTCCCACATAGACCATTAGATAACCTGCCAGAAAAGCAATCAGCCCTAAGACAAAACCATGCACTGTCATGGCATAGAGGGTAAACATTTCCGGAATAACCAAAAACGACTCTAGCATAAAGGGAATTAAGAGCAATGCAATTCCTAAAGGATGCGACATTATTCTCGTGATGATTTGCCCTACTTTTCCCTCTTTATTTCGCTTGAGATAAACAAAAAGTGGTGTGAGTAGGAGAACATAAATCAAGAGATTGCCCAGGAACCATAAGTGGGCAGGATCCACCGCATAAAGCTGATCTTGATGATAATAGTCTCTCCACAACCAAATGTGTAAGGGAGTTATGGCCAGGGAGCCAAACACAAAAGGGAGTAAGATCCGTTGAGCACGTTCTTTGAGTAATTCCAGCCAAGTCCGCTTTCGCATGGCAAAGCAAACTCCCATCCCAGAAACAAAGAACAATAGGGGGATACGCCAAACGCCCAATAAGGACATGACATATTCAAGTGCGTCCAAAGGAGTCTCATTTGCAATAAAGCCGATGAGCGTTCCCCAAGGGCGGAAACCAATGGCGACGTGATAGATCAATAAAAGCCAGATAGCGATTACCCTGATCCAGTCGATGTCGTATCTTCTAGTTGTCATAATGTGAAATCCATGTTTGTTTGAAGAAAAAGGAGAAGTACTGAGATTGGCAGATTCAATTCGATTGACGGATCATTTCTGCGACCTGCGGACGGGTAGCTTTTAGATAATCATAGTCCAGTTTGAAGCCGAGAGGGCCGAGGTCTTTGCTGATCTGGTCATAAGCAGCTTTGACAGCTTCAAAAGGAACTTCTACAGACTCTAAAGCTGTGGCACCATAGGAGTTTCTGATTTCAGTATCTGCTCCATTCGCTAAAAGGGCTTCCAATATTTCGGTACGACAATAAAAAGCTGCCCCGTGCAGAGCGCTGCCGCCATCTGCTCCAGTGAAATTCAAATCTGCACCTGCCTCAATCAGTAGCTTGGCGACTCCTGTTTTACCAACAGTGGCGGCTATGATTAATGGACTAG
>CAZHOC010001168.1:0-2582 GCA_964534295.1 uncultured Bacteroidia bacterium
CAACACCAACCAACGGATGCCTTACCATCACACCCAGTTAATGGAATACGTCAAGCAGGGCGGTACTTATATTTGTCAATACAATACGACTTACGGACTCTTGCTTCCCGAGCCAGGTCCTTATCCTCTGAAGCTTTCGCGTGATCGGGTATCAGTTGAGGAAGCCAAGATGAAGTTTTTAGCCCCTGAGCACCCAGTGCTAAATTCTCCTAACAAAATCACCCAAGCCGATATGGAAAATTGGGTCCAGGAACGTGGACTCTATTTCCCAAGTGAGTGGTCTGAAGAATATACGGCTGTCTTTGAAGCCAATGATCCAGGTGAGACTCCTAAACAGGGTAGTCTCTTAGTAGCTGAATACGGAGATGGCTATTTTGTTTATACGGGCCTTTCTTTCTTTAGAGAGCTTCCTGCAGGGGTACCAGGTGCCTATCGTCTCTTCGCCAATATCGTTTCACTCGGTAAAGAAACAGAATAATGGCTGATTCGCCCCAAGAAACCCAAGAACAGGAGGATAAGGAACTCCGAGAAATCTTCCCGCTTTTTAAAAGCTGGCGAGGACTATACACTTTTGTGCTCGCCGAGTTAGTCGTGTTGATCATTCTCTTTTATCTTTTTAGCCGCTACTTCTCATGAGTACGATTGACTGGCTCATCATGATCGGTACCACCCTGCTGATCGTGTCATACGGTGTATGGAAAAGTAGGGGTTCTAAGGATATCAAAGGCTACCTGCTGTCCAATAAGGACATGAAATGGTGGACCATTGGACTTTCGGTCATGGCTACCCAAGCAAGCGCGATTACCTTTCTATCGACGCCAGGCCAAGGCTTTAATGATGGGATGCGCTTTGTGCAGTTTTACTTTGGCCTGCCCATCGCCATGGTGATCATCTGTGTGGTGGCGATTCCGATTTATCACAGACTCAATGTATTTACGGCTTATGAGTATCTAGAGTCGCGCTTTGACCTCAAAACGAGGACCTTAGGAGCGGTGCTCTTTTTACTTTCGAGAAGCTTGGCGGCGGGTATGACCATTTATGCCCCAGCCATCATCTTGGCGACTCTGCTAGATTGGAATATCTATTGGACCTGTGTTGCGATCGGATTGATTGTGATCGTATATACAGTATCTGGGGGCACCAAAGCCGTATCCGTTACCCAAAAGCAACAGATGGCGATGATCCTATTTGGGATGGTGGTCGCTGGTGTAATTATGGTCTTCAAATTGCCTCCGGAGGTTAGCTTTGGCGATGCGGTGCATATCGCAGGTAAGATGGGTAAACTCAATGTCATTACCACTGAATTTGACCTCACCGATCGCTACAATATCTGGTCAGGCTTGCTGGCAGGAACCTTTTTGTACCTCTCCTATTTTGGTACCGACCAATCTCAGGTGCAACGATACCTTGGAGGTAAATCTATCAGTGAGATGCGGATTGGTTTGCTCTTTAACGCCATCTTTAAAGTTCCTATGCAGTTTTTGATTCTGTTTTTGGGAGTTATGATGTTCGTTTTCTTCCAATTCCAGCAGCCGCCGATCTTTTTCAATGAAAACGAAACGCAGTCGGTCCTATCCAATCCTGCTCTGACGGATCAATACCAAGGTTTACAAGAGAGTTGGGATTCGATTTATACCGCCAAGCAGGAACGGCTAATTGCTTTAGCCGCTGATCCCAATGATATAGGAGACGCAAACGAATTTGTCGAAATCAATGCGTTGCAGTCTCAATATGATACTGTTCGTAAACAGGCGAAGGCCTTGCTCAAAGCCAATAATGAGTATTACGATGACAATGATTCGGATCAGGTCTTCTTGACTTTCATCCTTAATCATTTACCTCAAGGCTTAGTCGGCCTATTGATTGCGGTGATTTTGGCAGCGGCTATGTCTTCCACCTCAGCCGAACTCAATGCCTTAGCCACGACCACAGTAGTGGACATCATCCGTCGTATGTTTGTCCGCTCCGGCTCTGATCAGCATTTTCTCAATATTTCACGTATTACCACCCTTTGTTGGGGCGTATTGGCAATAGGGGTAGCACTCTTTGCCAATCAGGTTGGTAACCTCATCCAGGCTGTAAATATCTTAGGTTCTCTGTTCTACGGGACAATTTTGGGACTTTTTGTGGTAGCCTTTTTCTTTAAGCACATCAAAGGCACCGCGGTCTTCTGGGCCGGGGTTATCGTGGAGTTGATGACCATAGGCGCCTACATTATGACCAAGTTGAAGCCAGAGTGGGACTTTGGATTCTTGTGGTACAATTTGATTGGCTGTGCCTTGGTGGTACTGCTATCGATGCTATTCCAAGCCGTTAATAAAGAGTAGGTTTACCGCTTCGCGGAACGATATATCGAGTAGGTATGGCGTACAAGCCGTACCTACTTTATTTTTTGAACCCATTCCCTAATCCTTGGCGTCATATCACAAACAAATTCTTGTCCCCGGGCGACGGATTGCAGGCGGCGCCATTGACCCGAGGTTCCGCGAATAGCGGTCCCCTGACGCTTTTCATGATAAGAAAGTCTACATAAGCCTTTCCGAAACAAACAATCAGGCATACGCCAAACGGAACGATTTTCC
>CAZHOC010001169.1:0-2581 GCA_964534295.1 uncultured Bacteroidia bacterium
GGTCAAATCAAACAACCATTTGGCTTCGATTACCTCTAGGCCCTTATTCATCATACTCGCCGAATCGATGGTAATCTTTGCCCCCATTTCCCAATTGGGGTGCTTCAAGGCTTGCTTAGGCGTTACTGTTTGTAATTGGGCTAAGTCATACCCTCTAAAGGGTCCACCAGATGCCGTGAGAATGATTTTTTCGATAGGATTTCGTTCTTCTCCCACTAGACATTGAAAAAGGGCAGAATGCTCACTATCAACGGGAATGATTGGCACCTGATGCTGACGTGCAAGGGCTGTAACTATCTCTCCGGCTACAACTAAAGTTTCTTTATTGGCTAGCGCAATAGGCTTCCCACATTCTATGGCTCTGATCGTTGGGCGAAGCCCTGCAAAACCGACCAAGGCCGTCAATACCATATCAGCATCTGGGCACTCCATGGCCTCAACTAAGGCGTTCGGCCCGGCCGTAACGGATATATCTAAATCAGCCAAAGCCTCCTTGACCTGGGTATATTTTGCCTCATTGGCGATTACGACGATTTGTGGCTGGTATTTCCGCGCCTGCTCGATCAGGAGATCGGCTTGGTTGTTTGCGGTCAAAACCACTACCGAAAATTTGTCTGGATGTTGATCTACGACTTCGAGGGCTTGAGTTCCGATCGAACCAGTGGAACCTAGGATGGCAATTCGCTTAGTAGCATTCACGGCTTATTTATTTCTTTTTTTGCGTTCTCTTTGCTCGTTATACCAATCATCGGTCAAGTCGAGCAACAATTCGATCAGATTGATTACCTCTTCAGGAGGACCGTCGGACTCGGATCCATAAGTAAACTCAAAACCGGTGTCAAGGTTTTCGCCAGACAAGGCTAAGCTTAATATACAGAGGTCGCCTTTAGGATCAGGGAAGGTATATCGGCCCGTCATTTCGTCTAGCTCAGCGGGTACTTGGCTAATAAATTCTTCGAAAAGGGCTTCCTCACTCGATCCAATGCAAAAGGGATTATGATCATCGTCCATCCCCCCAACGCGGTTTACAGCGCCACTTTTGGCCAGCATCACCATTAATTCGGTTTCTCCTTTGACTTCAAGTTTGGCAAATACCTTATCAGCAGCTGCAAATGGATGATTCATCCGGCAAAGGTAGGAAAGTCAAAATAAGAAACAAGCCACTAGCTAATTGTCGGGCCCATCATGACATAAATCCTTATCTGGAAATGGACTGAAGCTGCCCTCCTTTTTTCACTCCTACGGAGAACGTCTGTCCCTTTCTTTAAATAGGTGTTTAACTATGTTTTGACAAGAAGGGATAATTATCGCTGGCGATAATAAGGCGTTTATATTATTTTTAGCTCCAAAATAATCAGACCTGCTTCATATGAAATTAACCTTAACTCTTTTTCACTTTTTCCTCTATGCCTTAATCCCATCCTTTAGTTTCGCTGCCACTTTTACTGTAACCAATACCTTGGATACAGGAGCGGGTAGCCTAAGGGATGCTATCACCCAAGCCAATGCTACCGCGGGAGCCGATATCATCGACTTTGCCGTTGCAGGCACTATTACCTTAGCCTCCGATCTGCCAGCTATTTCGGAAGAACTTTTTATCGATGGCAGTACTGCTCCCGCTTGGGCTTTAACCGCTCCAGTGATTGTCCTTGATGGCAATAATGTGGTCACCAATTTGCTCCAAATCGCCAATGCCGCTAACAATACCCATATTCGAGGCCTAGTTCTCAGCAATGCCCAAACGCGGGGCATTTATTTACAAGCGGACAACTGCATGATTTCAGCTTGTTTTGTCGGCACCGATATCAACGGTACTGTTGCGGCCTCCACCAATACGGGTATTTATGTTCAAGGAGATAATAATATGATTGGCAGTGATACTCCCGGCGATGCCAATTTGATCTCCGGCAATACCATTGGAGTAACCCTATTTTTTGGCACTACCAATAATAGCGTTCAAGGAAACTTGATCGGCACAGATATCACGGGCAATAATGCCCTTGCTAACACTGTTTATGGGGTACAAATCTATGGAGATGACGCGCTCATCGGAGGTAGTACGGCAGGCAGTCGCAATATCATTTCCGGCAATGCCAATGGTATGCAAATACTCGGTAATAATGCGGTGGTGCGCAATAACTACTTTGGCCTCAATGCTGCTGGCAATGCTGCTTTAGGCAATACCGGTTTGGGTATGGTAATCCAAGGAGATGATGCAATCATCGGTGGCACTGGCGCAAATGAAGCCAATGTTGTCTCTGCCAATGGAGGGGAAGGAATCGGCGTTTCTTCTTTTGGCTATTCAGGAGCACAAATACTCGGCAATTTCATAGGAGTGGACCCTACAGGAACTATCGCCTTCGGCAATGCGCGCAACGGGATTGCTTTGAACGGAGGCGCAACTGATGTTGTCATCGGAGGCTTGACTCCTCAGGCCAGAAATATCATTTCCAACAACGGCTACTCCGGTATCACCTGCAATACGGGTCGCAATAACTTTATTTATGGCAACTATATTGGTACCGATGCTACGGCCACCCAGCCTATGGGCAATCAGTTTTTGGGTATTGCTTTCAATTCT
>CAZHOC010001170.1:0-2581 GCA_964534295.1 uncultured Bacteroidia bacterium
ATGACCGATAAGGTCCGCACTTGATGGTAACGGCTATGGCGATACTTGGTCAGCATGCGAATACCCATTACCAAAATCACTACCGTATAGAGGAAGCCATACATAAACCAACGGCTTGCATCCTCACCTCGTAGCAGATTGGCGACGGGGTCAACCAAGGTGATCCACTCCGTAATCCAGAAGTGATAGAAATACAGCAGGATATAAAAGCCTACTAAATAGATACCCGTGATCACGCCGATAAGGCCGCGAGAGCTATGCGAATCATGATATATATGATTGTGTTTGATGCCGGGATTGCCATCGAAGAAAGCTGGGTAGATGTACATCATCGCTCCCGCCACGCCTAGGCCAAAGATGATCCAGAAAAGAGTCAACTTATTTTCCCAGAAGAAACCGGTACCGGTAGCTTTAAGCGTCTCAAAGATGGTGTCATTGTGGCGAGATGGCTCAATCTGCGCTTTGCCGATAGCTCCGTCGATAGCACCTTGGACACCGCCACGAGCATTGTTATTAAAGTCCTCCGCAGAATCAAACTGACGATCGATCAACCAGCCGGTATAATCGCTTACCGTTTGACGGATCGCCTCTGGAAGTAATTCATTGGCCGTGGTGCGCGAATCATTTGTCATCACAAACTTGCCATCTTGCTCAGTACGTGCTGTGTTGAGGTATTGCTCAAGTGTGGCATCACTTACAGCATAACGAGCGCCGATCTGATTATTGGCTTCTTGGATAGCGCCTTTTATAGTAGAGACAAAGCCAAATTTGTTTTGGGTTTGGCCGCTGTACTCGTTGAGTACGCCAAGAAAAGTGGAAATATGGTCTGCGTTTAAGCCGACCTTGCTGCTAAGGCTGCTTTCTAGTTTGCCGATGCTCGCATCATTGACTTCAAAACTACTGACCGCAATCAGTGAGGTGAAGAAAACAAGCATGGCTACAAAGATGCCTAAGCCGATATTTTTTAAACCTTGCATTGAATTTAGGGTGTTTTAGGGGCTTAGCGCCAACTGACTTTAGGATGGGAAGAAAGTTTATAAAGAAGTTCGATACCGCGGACGAGGCCTACCGTTAAGGCGAAGCCGGCCAAACCTTGGAAAATACCACTGGCTACTGGCCCGGAAAAAGCAAAAGAGACGCCAAGCAATAATAGCGCGGCTATAGCAAGCACAGCTACTGAGCGCCAGACAGACTTGACTGAATAAGGGGCAATCTCTACGGATGCTTCTGGGTTTTGCTGATTGTATAAATCAATGAGATCGCTCTCATAATGAGCAAAAAACTCTGGATCAAAATTGGCGCGATTGAGGTTGGCTAACACCTTCTCTATATGAGCGCCTTCGGCAATCCACTCGTGGCAGACCTCTTGACGAAAGCGTATGCCCATCACATTGAAACCAAGAATGCGGCTATCGTCCTCAGCATAGACGAGACGGATAGCTTTGTTTTGCTCAGGATGTTTCCAAAAGAGATGTTTTTCTCCTTCGCGGACAGCATTACCTACACTGCCATAGACCTGATACTCCATATCCATAAACTTGGCGGAGTTAAACCAGAGGCCTTGTTTGTATTCGGTAGGATTGTCACAAAGGGTTTTGGCAAGAACAGGACCCATCAATTTACCGGTATACCATACTGCCTCGATCCCTCTCCGCCCAGGGGCTGGATTACGAAGTTCGGCGCAGTCGCCTACCGCATATATATCGGGCACACTTGTTTGCAGATGATCGTCAACCAAAAAGCCTCGACCCGTTTCAATACCCGCGTTTTCGGCGAGATCGATATTAGCGTGCACACCAGCGGTCAAGCCCACAAACTGACAAGCAATTTCTTCTCCTTTGCTTGTGATTACGGCACGAGCACGACCATTTGTGTCCGGTAATATTTCTTTGAGTTCGGTACCAAGCTGTAGATCAATACCGTGAGCGGCATAGATTTCCTGATTGATCATTTCGGATTCTTCTGGTGGCATCACACCGCTCCAGAAGCTTTTCTCCCGCACCAAAAAAGTAACTGGGATATGACGAGAGTGAAACATCTCTGCCATTTCGATTCCGATCAAACCCCCTCCAATGATCACGGCATGTTCGGTATCTTTGGAGTACTCTTCCATGCTATCGAGGTCTTGCTTAGAGACCATCCCTTGAACGCCCTTGAGATCCTGACCGGGCCAGCCAAACTTATTAGGAGTAGAGCCAGTTGCCAGCACCAATTTGTCGTATTGGAGGCTTTCTCCGTCGGAGAACGCTAAGCTCTTGTTGGCAGGATCGATGTTTTTGACCCATTTCTGAACGAGATCTATTCGATTTTTCTTCCAAAAAAATGGCTCGTATGGCTGGGTATGCTCAAACTTCATATGGCCCATGTAGATGTACATAAGGGCGGTCCGAGACCAGAAGTACTCCGTTTCGCCGGAGATGACCGTAATGCGATGGTCACTGAGCTTCCGGACATGACGGGCTACCGAAATTCCCGCGATGCCATTGCCAATGATAACGATGTGCATGGATTAGAGGATTGTAGTGTAAAGACAACGGAATGATTATTTAAGGACGTAAATCCTTAGTTAGCAAACAAATAG
>CAZHOC010001171.1:0-2581 GCA_964534295.1 uncultured Bacteroidia bacterium
AAACCAGGCTTCACAAATCTTGTGTAACCGCTCTCTAGAGTACCTAAGCTACTAAGTCGGATCATATGCACGTTCCCACTAACAAAAGGCCGTACATTTTTGCCCGGACGGAAATGATAGGCGGCTCCTGCCCTGACATTTTGCGTAAAAAAAGGAGTATTGAATAGTTCCGTCTCAGGCTGAGTGCCAAACCAATTGGTACGGCCGAAACCTAGGCGCAAACTGACCTTGGGGGTGAAGCGATTGGCTCGTGCTTCAAGCAAAACCCCTCCTTCTAAAGCCGCTTTATCATCTATCGCCACGCGGGTGATCTGCTGATAGGCTAAGACCGCAATCTGTATTCTGGCTTTTTGATTGTGTTTTTGCAGCTCATAATGCTCAGCTACTGTTTGCAAGATTTTGGCTTTGTTGAGTGGGAAGTTGGCGGGTAGAGGTGCTACCCCTTCGGGTAACGCTCCCATCAGATCAAATTGATACTGGGGAACAATCATCTTTAGCTTTGAGTCAATGAAATAGTACCTCCGGCCCGCTGGATCACTTACGATCGTAGCAGGTGTCAGATTACTAAATTCAGTGCCGTCGGCTAGACGGATTACCCCTAAACGCACATCTTCCTGCTTGACGTCCTGTAAGGCGTAATGCATGAGTTGAGGAGATTTGCCTTCCTCGGAGAGGTACAGACTACGTCCTTCCTCATGCTCCAGCTCATAAACCCACAGATCCCCGGATCGATAAAGATGGAGGAAAACCGCTCGTTCGACAGGATGATAGATATCGTTTTTATCCGTTCTCGGAACGCTAAAAGATCGATAATGCTGATCCCCGCCAAAACCATAGGCTTGCAGCTCATGGGGCTGATAAACACGTGCAGGCCCGCCTGCCACTTGAAACTTTACTTCTCGACAAGCCTCTTCTGTACCTCCTACCCAAACCTCACCGCTTATGCTGTCACCCTCACTCGTTATGATATAGCCATCACGTTTAATGACCTGAGCTTGTAGGGATAGGGTGAGGCTGCCTAAGAGGCAGCAAAAGACTAAGAATTTTTGTGCTTTCATACTTTCGTTTTTCCGAAAGAAGGCAAGCACTTGCTATGAGTCCAGCAAATTTAAGTAAGCGGCTGGGTTCATTAATTAAGCGGTAAAAAAAGCCCTGATTCACCGAAGCGAATCAGGGCATAAGCGCAGATATTAAAATCTTTATTTGGCGTTAAGCTCACCGCTACGCAGGGCGGTCAAATAACGCGCTACTTCTTCTTTAACCCTAGGTGCGAGGATAAAGAGACCGATCATATTCGGGAAGATCATTGCAAAGATCATCGCATCAGAGAAGTTGACTACTGCACCTAAGTTGGCTGCAGCACCCAATACGATGAAGATCAAGAAGAGAATCTTATATGTGTAGTCAACCCATTGCTCTTTGCCAAAGAGGTACTTCCAAGCTTGGAGACCGTAGTAAGACCATGAGAGCATAGTGGAGAAGGCAAATAGTACAACCGCAATCGTCAATACATAAGAGAAACCAGGGATCACAGAGTTGAAGGCAGTAGAGGTCAACTCAACGCCGTCAAGGCCTCCCGAAGCACCATAGGTTACGAAGCCACCGTCAATGTTAGTGATGATGATAACCAAGGCAGTCATAGTACAAACAACTACAGTATCGATAAATGGCTCTAGCAAAGCTACCATACCTTCACTAGCCGCATACTTAGTACGTACCGCTGAGTGAGCTACCGAAGCGGAACCTACTCCCGCTTCATTGGAGAAGGCCGCTCGTTGGAAGCCGACGATCAAGACCCCGATAAATCCACCGGTTATACCTTCTGCCGTAAAGGCTCCTGCGAAGATCTGGCCAATAGCGGTTGGGATAGCAGTTACATTAAAAACAAGGATAATTACCGCTGCGAGTACATAGATCCCAACCATGAAAGGAACGATCTTTTCGGTTACTTGACCGATACGTTTGATACCTCCTAGGATCACAATTGCTACAAGTACAGCTACTACTAGTCCGAAGATGGTACCGGCAAAGCCAGACTCAGCACCGATCATGGCATTGAACTGGGCCGCTGCTTGGTTAGACTGGAACATATTACCACCTCCAAAGGAACCGCCAATCATCATGATCGCGTAAATCACGGCAAGTACTTTTCCTAAGCCCAATAAGCCTTTTTCGGCTAAACCTTTGCGTAGGTAGTACATAGGACCACCGTATACAGTCCCGTCAGGACCAATATCTCTATATCTTACCCCGAGGGTACATTCTACAAATTTGGAGGCCATCCCTAAGAGGCCTGCTAAGATCATCCAAAAAGTAGCGCCAGGACCACCTGCAACAATCGCAATGGCGACACCACCAATATTTCCCAAACCAACCGTGGCCGATAATGCGGCCGTTAATGCCTGAAAAGCGGTTACCTCACCATCGGAACCTTCTACTCTTATGGTATCGGGATCATCCCCGTCATGCACATTGGGTGCTTGGCTCGTAGATTCCGCACTGTTGTCATATTTTCCTTGGACAATCTTGATAGATGTGCCAAAGTGGCGAAAATTAGGGAAGCCAAAATAAATCGTACAGA
>CAZHOC010001172.1:0-2579 GCA_964534295.1 uncultured Bacteroidia bacterium
AATATCGAATGATGAATTTCGAACTTTGAAGTTTAGGATTCTGGCGTTCTATGAAGCGATATCACCCCAATTTTCCTTTCGAGTGAGCGAAGCGACGAGAAATCTCCGTGGCTTCAAGTTGAAATTACAAATTAGCGATAGGAGATTTCTCGTCGTCCCGATAGATCGGGACTCACTCGAAAGGAATTTCCGGTTGATTTCGGTATTGCGACAAGGCAATGCTATGTCGCGAGCTAGAGATAAGCGTTCTGCGAAGCAGTCACCCACGATACTGACAAAAGTCAACTATACGATTATTGTACCTTTGAAACAAAATCGTATACTTATACCGTATTAGTATCATGGACAACAATTAATGGAGCGCATGAGCCCTAAACAGGCCCAAATATTGGAGACTGGCCGTCAGCTATTTTGGAAGCACGGCACCAAACGAGTATCCGTCGAGGAGATTTGCCGCGAAGCGGGAGTGAGTAAAATGACCTTTTACCGCTACTATCCCAACAAAAATGAGTTGATCAAAGCGGTCATCATTTTGATTTTAGATGAATCTATGGTGGGTTATCGCGAACTGATGGCACGAGATATTTCCTTCAAAGCCAAGATGGAAGAGATCGTCCGCCTCAAATTTGAGAGTAGCAATACTGTAAGCGAGGAGTTTGCCAGAGACATCTACTTCGCCGCTGCCCCTGAAATCAGAGAGGTGTATGAAAAGGCCGCGGCTGATATCACCCAGGAAGTAATAGCAAACTTTATTAAGGCACAGCAGCAAGGGTGGATGCGAGCTGATATCAAGCCTGGCTTCATTATGTACATGATGGAGGCTTTGCGGGCTCAATATTTCGACGAAAAGCTCCGCTCTATTTACCCCAATCTGGGGGAACTCGCAGTAGAATTGAATCGCTTCCTCTTTTATGGCTTAGGTGTGAAAGAATGAGGGAAGGCCGAATGATGAATAAAGAATATTGAATTTCGAATAGTGCGTAAGTACGTTTACATATTGACCATTTTGTTGCTTTTCCTCTGCGGAGGAACGCCAGCCTCTATGTTTGGACAAAACAAACTTAGATTCAATGGGCAAGTTTCGGCCTGGACAGGTCTCAATCCCGGAGCAGAATTGCCTGCCTTGGGAGGGGTGCGCTATCTCCCGAAATTGACTTATGGTTACGGTAAAAAAGATACTGCTTATTTCGACATTGAAGTATCCGCCAATGCCTTTGCCAATAGCCAATTTCAGCCCTTTGATACCTTTTTAAATAGCAGCGGCATCCGGCCTTATCGGGCTTGGATTCGTTACTCCACGGCTCAATGGGAAGTGAGAGCCGGCCTCCAAAAAATCAATTTTGGTTCGGCTTCAATCTTACGACCGCTCATGTGGTTTGATCAAATCGATCCGCGTGATCCTCTACAATTGACCAATGGTGTCTATGGCGTGCTTGGGCGGTATTATTTTGTCAACAACGCCAATATCTGGCTTTGGGGCCTTTACGGCAACGAAAACCGTAAGGGTTGGGAACAGACTTTGACCGTTCCCAGACGGCCAGAGTTTGGGGGTCGGGTGCAATATCCGGTACCCAAAGGAGAAGTCGCCTTGACTTACCATCATCGTACTGCCCAATCCTTGGATTTACCCTTCGATTCGTTGCGCGAAGCGCAAATACCCGAAAACAGAATCGGTATCGACGGTAAGTGGGACCTAGGCGTAGGACTCTGGTTTGAGGTCTCCTATATCTCCAAGCAAAAATTTGTCGGTGCGCTCACGCATCAAGGCCTCTTCAATATCGGTATCGACTACACCTTTGGTCTTGGAAACGGCCTGAGCGTTATGGCGGAGCAATTGCCTTTTGCTTACGACAATGAGGCCCTGGCCTTTGAGAACCCTCGTTCGCTGACAGCGGCAACCTTAAGTTATCCGCTGGGCTTTTACGACAATCTCACGGGCGTGCTCTACTATGATTGGGCGGGCCAAAACCTTTTCACTTTTGTCAATTATTCACACCAATTCAAGCGGGTGAGCCTCAATCTCATCGGCTATTGGAATCCTAATAACACGCAGATTATCCAACAAGACGAAGGTGCCAATACCTTTAGCGGCCGGGGCTTTCAAGTCATGTTGGTTTATAATCACTAAAGGACCTATACATACAAATGGAACAATCCAACATTATCTCATTGCGGCATTTGACCAAAAAGTTTCCCGTCGGGGACGGTCATTTCACCGCGCTCAAGGACATCAACCTTGAGTTTGGCAAAGGTGAGTTTGCGGGTTTGGTCGGGCCAAGTGGCTCAGGCAAAACCACCATGCTCAACATCATTGGTTCTCTCGATAGCCCTAGCGAAGGCGATGCCATCGTGATGGGCAAGTCGATCTCGGCCCTCAGTCACAAAGAGGCGGCGAGGCTACGTAATGAGCATATTGGATTTATCTTCCAGGAGTACAATTTGCTGCCGGTTTATTCGGTCTACGAAAACGTAGAGTTTGCCCTCATGCTGCTCAAAATGAATGAATCCGCCCGCAAAAAAGCGGTGATGGAGGCTTTAGAGTGGGTGGGACTGACTGACAAAATGAAGTCTAAGCCTTC
>CAZHOC010001173.1:0-938 GCA_964534295.1 uncultured Bacteroidia bacterium
GAAAGCTAGGCATTTCTAATCAATTGGTGCTGGACGCAAGCGGAAACATCGGCATGGGAATGAACACCCCTACTCACCCATTACACATGGCCAGTGGCGCTTTTGTAACGAGTAGTGGCGTATGGACCAATGCTTCCGATAGCACTCGCAAATACGATATCCGAGCACTCGAATATGGCCTGGGGGAAGTCCTTCAGATGCGCCCTACTGCCTACTTCTACAAATCAGATAGCAGTGCCAGCATTGGCTTTATTGCCCAGGAAATCCAGGAGGTCATCCCTGAAGTTGTAAGGGGGGAAGAAGGGAATATGGGAGTAGCTTATGGCTTATTGAGTTCAGTCTTGGTAAAAGCAATGCAAGAACAGCAGCACATGATTGAGCAATTACAACAAGAAAAGGCCACTCAACAGCAAGAAATAAGACAACTTGAAGCTCAGTTACAGGAACAAAAAACAGCCCTCGAAGCTCGACTTCAGGTGCTGGAGGCGATGATGACCGAATCAAAATAGATTCTCCTGCTTAGCCGTACATAGAGAAAGTTTAGGAACATAGACAGGAGCCCCGTGGATTGATTTTCATGCTGGGCTTCTGTCTGCTTTTTGGGGGCTGCTTCGCAGAACGCTTATCTAATGGTTGAGTTGTTGAATTGTTGATTATCCCAATTCAACAACTCTGCACTTCAACAATTTGAAATAAGCGTTCCGCGAAGCGGTCTGCAACAATAGTCAATGAATCCGAGACAATGGTCAAAGAGCTTGTCCTGCTTGCCTACGAACTTTGAATCATCTAATAATCTTGAAATGATTCAACCCTTAAGATGATGAAAACTAGCTCCTATTTGAGACTGTTCTCCCTTTTCGCAGTATTATCCTTGCCAATCCTGCTATCGGCTCAGGTAAGCATCAACGAAAATAATGATGATCCTGATCCTAGCGCGA
>CAZHOC010001173.1:948-2578 GCA_964534295.1 uncultured Bacteroidia bacterium
TGTAGAGATGTTCAAAGCACCGATAAAGGCATGCTACTGCCCAGGATGACCCAGGGCGAGCGCGACGCTATTGTCGATCCAGCGCCCGGGCTCGTGATCTACAATGTCAATGATTCCTGCTTCAACTATTATACAGGAGAGATGTGGATCAAGGATTGCGGGGACAAGCAAAGCTCCGAGCCGGTGAAGCCGATCTCATTTAACACCTCTAACCCAAGTAATTCATTACTTACGGTAGAGGTGAACGATATCGCCTCGGATGAAGAAGGCAATCGATACGTCATCGGAAGCTTCGTGGGACAGATGGACTTCGGAGGAATTAGCCTTAACTCGACTGGTGGTACGGATATATTTGTCGCCAAGATTGATCTGGCGGAAAATGTGATTTGGGCGATCCAAGGAGGAGGTTCACAGTCGGATTTTGGATCTGCCATAACCGTGGACGCCCTGGGGAACTCTTATATCACAGGTTTAGCATCGGGTAGTATTGGTAGTGCTTCTCCTTTGGCGGCATATGCTGCCTTTGTCGCCAAAATCGATCCCGACGGTCAAGTCATATGGTCCAATGCTACGAGTGCTACTAGCGCTCAGGCCACCTCTCTAACTCCTTTTGGCACCGATATAGCGATCGATGGATCTGGGAATACGTATTTGATAGGTACTTTTGGGGGAACGGTAAGCTTTGGTAGTACTACTTATACGAGTGCCTCCCGCAGTGTTTTTATTAGTAAACTGGACCCCACTGGCAATTTTTTATGGACAGAGCGAGCTTCTGGTACCTTGGCGGCTTCAGGAGTAGTAGTGGATATGAATGGTAATAGTCTGATTGCAGGAATATTTAAAAGCTCGATGAAGTTTGGTGATCCTGTTACTCCTGATACCACGCTGAATTCAAATGGAGACTTCGATGCATACATTGCTAAATACGATCCTGCGGGAAATCTACTGTGGGCGAGTGGCACGGGAGGAAGCGGTAGCGAAAACGTCAGAGGCCCTGCCATCGACCCCAACGGTAATCTCTTTCTTACTGGCTCTACTAGCTCTAGCAGTATTGAAGGTATCAGCTTTCCGACTTATGGTCAATTTGATGGGTATGTAGCTAAGTTTGATCCTATGGGACAGTTGCAGTGGATCAGCTCATTTGGAAGCGTTGATTCTGATGAATCAAACGGTATTACGGTTGATGCTGCTGGCAATAGCTATCTCACAGGAGAATTTCAGCAAACCATTGTCTTTGGCGATCCGGCAAACCCAGTGGCTTCTTTTAACAGTGCTGGTGGTCTGGCAAAGCAAGATGTTTTTGTGGCCAAATACGACCCTAATGGCCAGGCACTATGGGCCAAAAGAGGAGGAGGCTCAGATAGAGATCGTGCCAGAGGAATTACGATTGACTCTAAAGGAAGGCTTTCTGTATGCGGGGGACTGCTTAGCACTGATGGGACTTTTCAAGGGACTAGCATTGGGCAAGGATTTTTTATCTGGAGTCTTGATTCAAGTGATGGATCCATGGCTCAGAGAGAATCCACTCTCTCCGAAGTGCAGGATGGCGACATAGATCCTGCCAATGAGTTACAGAGTTTAGATTTTGACGGGATCAGCCTCAGCCTATCGGATGGGAACACAGTCGACC
>CAZHOC010001174.1:0-2575 GCA_964534295.1 uncultured Bacteroidia bacterium
GCGCGATTTAGCTGCTCAATTACCTAGAAGCTAGCTGGAACGCTGGCAATGTGCCAGAGGTATTTAATGATACCCGCTATCGAGATATGCAGCTCAAGGCGCAAGAGGTTTTAGATTTGGTGGATGATGCAGAAATGCAAGCCCAAGCCAAGGAGCATCTCGAAAACCTCAAAAAATTGAAGGAAGTCGTCGAAAAAGAAGCCGCAAATGCATGAGTTATCTCTAGTACAAAGTGTCTTTGCCGCGCTTAAGGATGAGCTACCTCCTGAGGAGATGGCCAAGGTAGCGGCTGTGGAACTAAAAATTGGGCTGCTGGCCAATGTCGAGCCTATTTTACTCCAAAACGCCTTCACCGCCTATCAGCAAACCCATCCTGAATACGCAGCTATTGAGCTCAAAACGCTCATGGTTGACATCATGATCGATTGTCCAAACTGTCACAAGCAATCTAAGGTCTCGAATTACGTATTTCGCTGTGCGCATTGTGATACTCCCTCCAATCAGATCGTAGCGGGTGAAGAACTTCTCATTCACAAGATCTACTACCACGAGAAAATTCCCTAAGTAGCCTTATATTGAGGGCTAAATCGTCCTTACTATGTCAGATTATAGCGTCCAGGAAAATAAAGAACTCAACATTTGGGAAGCTTTATTACCCGTCTTCGTATTGATTATCCTTTTAGCTTTTAACGTACTCTTCGTCTTTGGCGACAACGCCTTGAGCGGTTCCAATCAGTTCATACTGTTGATGGGAGCAGCCGTAGCGGCCATGGTAGGCTTTCGCAATAAGGTAAGCTACAAAACGATGATCGAGGAGATCGGCAACAATCTCAAATCAACGGCGGGCGCCATTATCATCTTATTATTTGTGGGGGCTCTGGCAGGAGCTTGGCTAGTAAGTGGCATTATCCCGGCCATGATCTACTATGGACTCAAGATCTTGCATCCTAGTATCTTTTTACCCGCCTCCTTGGTGATTGCGGCGATTATTTCTATTGCCACGGGTAGTTCTTGGACCACCTCAGCCACCGTGGGGATTGCTTTGATTGGGATCGGGCAAGCCATGGGCATGTCAACGGGCATGGTAGCGGGTGCTGTAATTTCAGGGGCTTACTTTGGCGATAAGATGTCTCCCCTTTCTGATACCACCAACTTAGCCCCAGCCATGGCAGGTGGCGAGCTTTTTTCGCATATCCGCTATATGGCGCTGACTACGATACCTTCGATCAGCATTACTTTGGTCATATTTATTCTCCTCAACCTTTTTCAGGATACCTCTGGAGCGGCAGATAGTGAAGCGATCTTAGCGGTGATCAACGACAATTTCAATGTGAGCCCTTGGCTTTTTCTTGTGCCGATAACGGTCATCTTTTTAATTGTTCGTAAAACTAAGCCTATCATAGCTCTACTCGCAGGCACCCTGCTAGGAGCCATCTTTGCCCTTATCTTCCAACCAGATATCATTGCCAAGATTGCGGGAGCTGAGAGTCTAGGCTTCATTAGTGCCTATAAGGGAGTAATGATTGCGATGACAGAGGGCGCCAGTATAGAGACCGCCAATGCGGACATGAATGACCTGTTTTCTTCAGGCGGAATGGCAGGCATGCTAGGCACCATTTGGTTGATCATTTGTGCGTTGGCCTTTGGGGGCGTAATGGACGCAATCGGTGCATTGGATCGAATCAGCCGTACTCTCTTAGCCGCGGCGAAATCCGTATTCGGTCTTTTTGCTAGCACAGTAGCCAGTTGCCTTGCCATCAATATTACCGCCTCAGATCAATATTTGGCGCTAGTAGTGCCGGGTAAGATGTTTGCCAAAGCCTATCAGGATCGGGGATTAGCGCCTGAAAACTTGAGCCGAACCTTAGAAGACAGTGGTACCGTTACCTCGGCCCTAATACCCTGGAATACCTGCGGCGCTTACCAATCTAGTGTATTGGGAGTAGCCACGGGAGAATATTTTGCCTACGCTATTTTCAATTATCTCAGCCCCATTATGACCTTGATTTTTGCCGGCTTTGGCATCAAAATCAAACAATTGGAGCCTGAGACTGAGTAGCTTGGTTTTTGCGTTCCGCGACGCGGAACGCTTAGCTGTAATCCTGATTGTTAAAATCAATCGCTAAGCCTCCTTCTTTTTTAGCACCAGATTGTTTCTAAAAGAATCGAAAATCTGCGATTGATAAGTCCTATTAAGCACGGATAAAAAAAGAGAAGCATCCTCTCAAAATTGAGGATGCTTTATAAAGCAAGTGTAATTCTGACCAGAGGTATTTTCTTGGTACTACATTTTTTGATAAGAGTTTTCTAGCTCGTCTTGGATTACCATGGCGTCGCCAAAAGAAGTAACTTCTATGTCCTCCTCGAGGACTTCGCTCTCAAAACGCCATCCATCCGGCAAGTCTAACACCTGACCTAAATTTTCAAGATCATCTATTGACAAATCCGACTTGACCATAGTGGTGTAGGATTGCATGATATATGCCTCTCCTGCCGGATTGATGAGTTTGTAGATACGATTGTTCTTTTCAAACTTGAAGGTTGTCCATCGCTTAATAATATGTTCATCATAAAC
>CAZHOC010001175.1:0-2574 GCA_964534295.1 uncultured Bacteroidia bacterium
ACATCAAACGATTGTATTGCTCGTAGAGCGCACGTTGTAGTCTGGGGTCTTCGTTTTTACACCCCTCAACTAGTTCCGATTCTGCATAGCGTCCCACAATTCTCATTTGGTCGTTTGATGCTTTTTGGTCGTCGTTCATAAGCTAGAGGGCTTATGGGCCAAAATGGTTGCATCGGGTTAAAAAATTTTTCAAAAGTAATCAATTTTGTTTTTGCCGCTGCGCGGAACGTTTGTCTCGAATTAATTTTACCGTATCGATTCGATCCGTAGGTGCGCAAAATTTTGCGCACCTACATTTTGTCAAATCGCTAGACACATAGTTAAGTGAATGATGAATTTCGAACGCCGAATTCTAAATGTAGAAGGTTTGTCAATCCCTTCCATATTGGGCGTTCGAAATTCTACATTCAGAGTTCCCTCGTTCTGCGCAGCAGTCTCAAAGCAAAAATGACCATCTAATCCCTAAACCTCAATCGGCTTTGATTGTTGCTCATTAGCGATTGGGCCTTAGTCCTTTAAACCAATAAAGACTGATTTGTCGTTTTGAAAAAATGTAGCTACCCAAACTCTTGTATGGCTTCTCGGAAATGACTATTTTTGCAGCGATTTTTGGCAAACCTGTCAGAGAAAACATATCATATATAATACTAAGCAAAGCGATGGCAATTAGTGCTAAACAAGTCAATGAATTGCGGAAGGCCACCGGCGCCGGCATGATGGATTGTAAAAAAGCCTTGGTTGAAGCCGACGGTGATTTCGAAAAAGCGGTAGAATTTCTCCGCAAAAAAGGCCAGAAAGTTTCTGCTAAGCGCGCAGATCGTGAGGCAAACGAAGGTGCCGTATTTATCGCTGCTAATGGCGATAGCTCTAAAGCAGTAGTGATCGAGCTAAACTGTGAAACTGATTTCGTAGCTCGTAACGAAGATTTTCAAGCTCTTGGTCAGTCTATCGCTGACAAAGCTTTGGCTGATGCTCCTGCTGATCTGGCTGCTCTTAAAGCGCTAGACCTTAATGGAAGCTCTGTCGCTGATACCTTAGTAGAAGCTATCGGTAAGATCGGCGAAAAACTAGACGTAAGTAAATATTCTGCTATCAGCGGAGATAAAGTAGTAACTTACATTCACCCAGGTGCGCGTATCGGAGTAGCAGTTGCATTTGCCAATGTTACAGAAGGTGATACTGCGGCAGTTGGCAAGGATGTTGCAATGCAAATTGCAGCGATGAACCCAGTTGCGGTTGACAAAGATGGTGTTCCTACCGACGTAGTAGAAAAAGAAATCGAAATCGGTAAAGAGCAAGCTCGTCAGCAAGGTAAGCCTGAAGCGATCCTCGAAAAAATCGCCATGGGTAAGTTGAACAAGTTCTATAAAGAAAATACTCTTTTGAATCAGGACTTTGTAAAGGATACTTCTCTTTCAGTGAGCAAGTATATCTCTCAAAGCCTCGGTAAAGACGCTACTGTCAGCGACTTCAAGCGAGTCCAACTAGGCAGCTAGTGATATAATGATTTTTACAAAAGAGAGTTTTTCGAAACTCTCTTTTTTTATATCTAGCATTAATGAATCAATCTCCCACTTACAAAAGAATCCTGCTCAAGCTCAGTGGTGAAGCACTTATCGGCGACCAAGACTATGGTATCGATAATGAAACCCTGATGCGCTATGCTCAACAAATCGTCGAACTCAACCAAATGGGAGTAGAAGTGGCTGTCGTCGTAGGCGGTGGCAACATCTTTAGAGGCTTACAAGGTGCGAGTGAAGGGATGGGTCGTGCGCATGGTGACTACATGGGCATGTTAGCTACCGTGATAAACGGTATGGCGCTTCAAGATGCAGTTGAAAGATTAGGCGCCAAGTGTCGTCTACAATCGGCCATCGGTATGGACAAAATTTGTGAACCTTATATCCGCCGTCGTGCTGTCCGCCACCTCGAAAAAGGTCGTGTGGTCATCTTTGGTGCTGGTACAGGTAATCCATTTTTTACTACCGATACCGCAGCGAGCTTGCGTGCCATCGAAATTGAGGCGGACGTAGTCCTCAAAGGAACCCGCGTAGACGGTGTCTACACTGCCGATCCGGAAAAAGATAGCTCTGCCGTCAAGTTTGACGAAATCTCTTTTGCGGATGTACTGCGTGATCGTCTCAAAGTAATGGACATGACCGCCTTTACGCTCTGTCAAGAAAACGAATTGCCGATCATCATCTTCAATATCAACCATCCTGAAAATCTTAAGCGGATTGTCATGGGTGAAGCGGTTGGTACTTTGGTGAGCTAAGAGAAAATTTTTTCTCTTATAAAAATTGAAAAGGTTTGTGCTTGCACAAGCCTTTTTTTTATTTGGCAGCTCAAGCATAAACCATGAAGATTTTCCCCTTTTTATTAGGCTCTGTCCTTTGGACATTGAGCTTTGGGCTTTTGAGCGCTCAAGATACCATTTCGAGTTTCGCCTTTTTAGATCCACCCGAGGCGGATGGTATCGCCTTTTCTTATCAAAGTGATCAAATACAAAATGGTAGCGTCATATTATTTAATGAAGGTACCCGTTTTCGTGTCTTGCTGCTTGATGAAGCGCTC
>CAZHOC010001176.1:0-2570 GCA_964534295.1 uncultured Bacteroidia bacterium
ATTGGCCGGAGGCTTGCAAACCAGTGGATTACATCGGACGCCCTCGGAGCTAAGCAATCGTAAGGCTGTACAAGAACAGATGTATGGTGGTCGATTGGAGTACAAAACTCCTACCCTGACTGTCGGTTCCACCCATTACTATCAACAATATAGTAGCCCTCTTTCACGACCACTCAACGATTATAATCAGTTCGATTTTAGAGGGGATCGTAATTACATCAACTCTCTGGATTTTGATTGGGTTTGGCAAAATTTCAATCTATTTGGGGAATTTGCCCGTTCGCAATCAGGCGGTACGGGTGCGAGTCTGGGCATCATGGGTAGCATAGCGCCGACGGTTGATATCGCGATTTTGGCCCGTCGATATGATATCGATTTCCACTCTAATAAGGGTTATGTCTTCGCCGAACGTCCAACCGCCATTCAAAACGAATCAGGGATCTACATTGGCCTTCGCTATGCCCCCAATCCTAAATGGACGCTTAATACCTACTTCGATCAGTTTTACTTCCCCTGGAATCGCTTTGGTGCGAGTTATCCTTCTCGCGGCTGGGAGTTTTTAGGGCAGTTGGAGTACAAACCTAAAAGAGGTACGCTTATCTACGCACGCTATCGCATCGACAATAAGCAACTCAATGCCAGAAGCTTAGAGGAAGGTCCTCAACTAGATTATCTGGTGTGGGGAGAGCGTCAGCAGTTTCGACTCAATTTTCAGACTACAGTCGACCGCCAACTAAATCTCCGCACTCGTCTGGAAGTGTCTCGTTATAGCCAAGAAGGCAATGTCTCTCGTGGTATATTATTTTACCAGGATGTAAGCTGGAAGATTGGCTTTAAATACAAATTGACGGCGCGTTACGCGATTTTCGATACGGATGATTTTAACTCACGTATTTACGCCTATGAAAATGATATCCTCGGTTTCTTCTCTATACCACCCTATTACCGGACGGGCAATCGTGTCTACTTGATTTTTAACTGGAAGCCTACTCGCAAACTAGAGTTTTGGGGTAGGGTGGCCCAAAGTCGGTTCCAAGACGAGCCTATCGTCGGCAGTGGTTTGCAAGCCGTAACAGGCCCTAATCAGACAGAGTTTAAGTTGCAGCTCCGCTATAAGTTTGGTGGTTGAGTTTGAGTCTGCTTCGCAGAACGCTTATTAGATTGCTTGAAGTTTTGAAGGCTTGAATTTCTGAATGGCTCATTGGCAAATCTCAGTGTCTCTGTCTCTCTGTGTTCAATTTGTTATTCTTACTGCTTCGCAGAGCGCTAATTTGATTGCTTGAAGTTTTGAAGGCTTGAATTTCTGAATGGCTCATTGGCAAATCTCAGTGTCTCTGTCCCTCTGTGTTCAATTTGTTATTCTTACTGCTTCGCAGAACGCTTATCTCAACAATATTCTCCTCCCCCCCACGTATATTTGCAATATGAAAAAGCGGATGGCCGAAATCTTGCAGCAAGAGGCAGCTGCGATTGCTGCAATACCCCTCAATGATGCAATACCAGAAGCCGTTGGAATCATCTACCAGCGGGTGCATGAAAAAGGCGGTAAACTCATTTTGACAGGTATGGGCAAGGCAGGCCAGGTAGGCCACAATATGGCGACCACCTTTTGCTCTACTGGCACTCCTGCCATTTTCCTTCATCCAAGTGAGGCCCAACATGGCGATCTTGGCATCATTCAAAAAAATGATGTGCTGCTACTCATCTCAAATTCTGGCAAAACTCGGGAGATCGTAGAATTGACCGAACTGACAGAGCAAATGATCCCCGGCATTCCTCGCATTGTCCTGACGGGTAATTTAGATTCTGAATTGGCTCGTTGTGGGGCTACAGTGATTCATACTGGAGGTCCCAAGGAAGTTTGTCCCCTTGGCCTTACTCCGACCACTTCTACCACGGTGATGACGGTCATCGGCGATATGCTGACCGTTTTGCTGATGGAAAAAATCAAATTCACCGCCGAGGCCTACGCCCAACGCCATCATAGCGGTTACCTCAACGCCAAAGCGCGCAAACAAATTGACTCATGAAACCATTTTTTTTGATAGCTGGCCCCTGCGCAGTGGAGGCAGAAGATACCTGTCTGGAAATTGCGGGTCGAGTAAAAGAAATCACCGATAGATTAGGGATTCCCTATTATTTCAAAGCCTCTTATAAAAAGGCCAATCGAACTCGGCTCGATAGCTTTACTACTATTGGTTTTGAACCTGCCTTAGAGATCCTAGCCAAGGTCAAAGCGACTTATGATATTCCAGTCTTGACCGATGTGCATGAAAGCCACGAATGCGAAACCGTCGCCAAATACGTTGACGTGCTGCAAATTCCGGCCTTTTTGTGCCGACAAACGGATTTGTTGTTGGCAGCAGGGCGGACCGGAAAAATCGTCAATATCAAAAAAGGCCAGTTCCTTTCTCCTGAGGCTATGCGTTTTGCGAAGCAAAAGGTAGAATCAACTGGCAACGAAAAAGTTTGGTTGACTGAGCGCGGAACTACCTTTGGCTATACAGATTTGATCGTTGATATCACCGGTGTGCCCCGCATGCAAGCCTTTGGCGGTAAGGTAGTCATGG
>CAZHOC010001177.1:0-2567 GCA_964534295.1 uncultured Bacteroidia bacterium
GTTGTGGCAATAGATTATTTGCTAAAATATATTGTAAATTATATATAGGGTCCGGGCTTTAAACCTTAAACGCTCATGCTCTTTCTTTTTTTGAAAATTTAATTTGTAATGAAGACTACGCCTACTACTTCCCTACTACTTCTTTGTCTTTTTGCTTTCGTGCCAAGACTAATGGCACAAGATTGTACCAAACTGATTTGGTCCGATGAGTTTAATGGCAACAGCCTTGATTCTGATAGCTGGAACTACAATATCGGCAATGGATGCCCTGAGCTTTGCGGTTGGGGCAATAATGAACAACAATATTATACTGACGAGGCAGCAAACGTTTCTGTCGCCAATGGTCTCCTCACGATTACCGCCAAGACGGATACTTTTGGTGGCATGCAATATTCTTCCGCTCGCATTACGACCAAAGGCAAGCGAGATTTTCGCTATGGCCGCTTTGAAGCGAGTATGCGCCTGCCCGAAACCCAAGGCCTATGGCCTGCCTTCTGGTTATTACCCACTGACAATGTCTATGGGGAATGGCCACGTAGTGGCGAAATTGATGTAATGGAGCTATTGGGACAAAAACCCAATGAAGTATTGGGAACGGTCCATACCGGCCTACCTTGGACTTTTAAATCGGAGATATATAGCCTGCCACCTAATGAGTCCTTTGCAGATACTTTTCACGTTTTTGCGCTAGAATGGGATCCTGACACTATGCGTTGGTTTGTAGATGGAAATCAATACCACGTTATCCCTAGCGATTCGATTTCCCCTTGGGACCCCTTCCTCGAAGACTTTCATTTGATTTTCAATGTGGCAGTGGGGGGAAACTTACCCGGACCCACAGACTCGACTACTGTTTTGCCTCAAGTTATGGAAGTGGATTATATACGAGTATACAATCGTCCAAGCCAATTACGCATTTCGGGTGATCAACCCGTGATTGGCGCTTCAGGAATGACTTATGAGACCTTTAACATCAGCGGTGCTGACTACATTTGGACGGTGCCGGCGGGTGCAACTATCGTTTCTGGGCAGGGCACCAATGCGGTTCAGGTTGACTGGGGATGTAGCACAGGAGACATCATGTTGGAACTGCAGACAGATTGTGATACCGTAATGCTAAGCTATGATGTCGCCAATTTTGCTGATTTAGAGATTGATGGCCTCGCTTTAGTGGAGGAAAGCCAAGCCGCTTTGACCTATGAAGTAGCCGCGGTAGATGGCGGAACCTACAACTGGAGTGTGCCGGCAGATGCCACTATCTTAAGTGGCCAAGGCACGAATTCCATTAGCTTAGATTGGGGCTGTAGTGCTGGAGAAGTAATTGTAGCCGTCAATGGGAGCTGTGCTAATGCATTGAATGATACTATTCAGGTAGAGCTAAGGCCTAATTCAGTTACCGGTTTTGCGACGGTCGCAGAAAATAGCCTTGGACGGACCTACAGCATCAAGCCAGTGATAGGCGCGACATATACTTGGGCGGTGCCCACGGGAGCAAGCATTGTCTCAGGACAGGGTACTCCCTCAATTGTGGTGGACTTTGGTACAGAGGGAGGCTTACTCAAGGTGATTGTCAATTCTCCTTGCGGTACTCAGACTTACGGTCTGACGATTACGATCGATCCTTCAGCCTTGTATTGTGATTTTGATGGTACAAATTTATTGTGGGATGTCTTTGGCGGAGCCATGATCGATACCGTTCCTAATCCCTTCATTGGGGGCATTAATACCAGTGCAAATGTCGGACGCACACGTAAAGATCCCGCTGGTTCCCAATCCTGGGGAGGAATATTTGCCGACCTAGCGGGTGAAATTGATCTGGAGGTAAATCCGCTCCTACAGATGAAAGTCCACTCCAGCAAAGCCGGCGAAGTATTATTCAAACTTGAAGATCAAACCACAGGTGTTCCTCCCGTAGAAATTGGGGTCATGCTCGACACCCTTGACCAATGGGTTAACCTCATCTGGGACTTTTCGGCCTATCCTACCAATACCTTTGATCGTATCGCTCTCTTCTTTGACTTTGGACAAACGGATACAACCTACTGGTATTTTGATGATGTTTTTGGGAGACCTGATCCTACGGCCAGTCTCGAAAACATAGCAGCCTCTTTGATTGACGTTTATCCTAATCCGAGTTCAGGATTATATCAAATCCAACTCAATGGTCAATTTGCCAATGTGAGTAGTTTGAAACTGCAAGTCCTTGATGTTAACGGCCGCACAGTCTATGCAAATACATTGCAAGGCAAACAAACTACCCATACGATTGACTTGGCGAGCCTGCCTGATGGTATTTACTTCTTGCGTTTGCTGGGAGGAGATACCCAATATGTCAAAGCCCTCGAAAAGCGAAACTAATTTATTTTAGGGTCTTTTTTAGTTTTAGGCTCCTTCGGAGAACGATTGTAATCGTTCTCCGAAGGAGCCTAAAAAAATCGCCCGGCACTAAGTACCGGACGCTTATCCTAATATCACCAAATAATTAGGATCTAGTAACAGAATCTAAACAATTGAACGCAACTTACCTGTGTTTTAATTAGGGGTTTAAAATGATTGACCTTAACTAT
>CAZHOC010001178.1:0-2563 GCA_964534295.1 uncultured Bacteroidia bacterium
GTATCCCTTCGGTCTTGAGCATCTAGAAAATACGAGGTTAAACTGAGAGTTTTGGATACAAAAAATACATTTGATGAGTATTCGAAGAAGTCGCGAGGAGATGTTTTCGCTAATAGAGCAGTGGGAAAAGGGAGCGGAAAAACGGGAGACATTTTGCCGATCTCACGGAGTCACGCTAGGTACATTTAGCTATTGGCGTAGTAAATACCGAAAGGAGACTATCGGAGAAGGTATTTCGCCATTTATCAAATTACAGCCTCAAACGCCCCTTTCCCTGGAGATCCTCTATCCCAACGGAGTAATATTAAGACTTCCTGAGCAAAGCGCTTTATCCCATATACGTGCACTCATACAACTGGTATAATGTTCAATCTGGGCAGTTCGCATACCTACTATCTATATAGACAACCCACAGATATGCGCAAGAGCTTTGACAGTCTGTCGGGGTTGGTCAGCTCGCAGATGAAGCGTGATCCGTTCAATGGTCAGGTATATATTTTCATCAATAAGCAACGCAACCGGATCAAGTTGCTTCATTGGGAATCTGGCGGATTCACCTTATACTACAAGCGTTTAGAAACCGGGCAATTTGAGCTCCCCGAAGCGAACCAACTGACGGGTTCGATCCGTTGGAGTGATTTAATGATGATCGTAGCCGGTATTGAGGTAAAAAATATTCGTAGAAGTGAAAGATTTTCTTTTGAAAAGTAGGTGAATTAAGAGCTATGTGCAATATTCGCTACCGTGAGTGTAACAACCACACGGTTATCGGATCTGCAACGAGAAAACGCAGAAATCAAGCGTGAGAATGCCTACCTCAAAGAGGAATTAACACAGCTCAAACGGCTGATTTTCGGCAAGAAAAACGAGCGCTTTGTACCCGCTGACGATGCACAAACTCAACTATTTGAAAAAGAAGCCAGCAAGGTTGATTCTACCACCGAACAGCAGACGATTACTTACACCAAGGACAAGCCGTCAGCTAAGCAACCGCCCGTTCGGCTAGCCCTTCCTGCTCAGCTCCCCAGAGAGGAAGAAGTGATTGAGCCCGAGGACAAACAAGAAGGGGCTACAAAGATCGGCGAAGCAGTTACTGAGATATTGGAGTACACACCGGGCAAAGTGTATGTAAAGCGATATGTGCGCCCCAAGTACGTACAACCTGCCGCTGACTCAATCGGAGAGCAGCAAGTAGTGGTGGCTCCTTTACCTTCACTCCCCATTCCCTCCGGTAATGCAGGCCCGAGCTTATTGGCCTACCTGTTGATCAGCAAATTTGTGGATCACTTACCTTTCTACAGACAAGTGCAAATGTTCAAAAGAGAAGGGTTAAAGCTATCGGAATCAACGATTAGCGGTTGGTTCAAGGCAGTTTGCAAGCTGATGGAACCGCTGTATGATGAGATTCGCCAACAAGTCATGGCCAGTGGATACATCCAAGGTGATGAAACCCCCATTCCCGTACAATCCTCAAATAAACCCGGAGCGACTCATACCGGCTACCATTGGTTTTACTATGCACCAAAAGCCAGAATAGTAGTGGTCGACTATCAGAAAAGCCGCAGTGCTAAAGGCCCACACGACTTCTTGGAGAACTATGAGGGTGTGCTTCAAACCGATGGGTATGCCGGGTATGAACAGTTTGACCATAAAGAAGGCATTACGCTACTAGGGTGTATGGCGCATGCAAGGAGGTACTTTGAAAAAGCACTCGATAACGATCAGCTACGTGCCGAATATGCGCTTACCCGGATACAGAAACTATACGCACTGGAAAGAACGGCCAAGGAACAGGCACTCACAACGAGTCAAATTACCCAATTGAGACAGGAAGAAGCATTACCTATTCTCGGCGATCTTAAACAATGGATGCAGGAGCAATACAGCCAAGTAGCTCCGAAAAGCAGCATCGGAAAAGCGTTAGCGTATTCACTCAAATTATGGGATAGACTCACGAGATACACAGAAAATGGAAGTTGGCATATTGACAACAATCGAGTGGAGAACAGTATCCGTCCTGTCGCATTAGGTCGTAAAAATTACTTGTTTGCCGGCTCTCACGATGCCGCGCAATATGCAGCCATGATGTATTCCTTCTTAGGGTCTTGCAAGATGAATGAGGTAGAGCCCTTTCAATGGCTCAAATCCACCTTGGAAAAGATCCAAGACACACGTATCAATGCATTGAATACACTGCTTCCCAATTTCCAGCAAAACTCCTAAACTCGCACGCATCCGACAATACCCTCAACACCGAAGGGATACGTTAACTTTAACTGTAGCCACTTTTAAAGTGTTGATCTCACGGTCACCCAGATTGATTCTCAATTGACCACCCAAGTTCTCTGATAGTGATGGTTTGACTTTTTGTGTGAAGATTTCATAGGTAATTGTTCTATATCTATTCTTAAATTTCTCGATTAATACACCTACAACCAATCCGAAAATTGAGGTCACAATTAAGGTTACCGTTGGTGGAATTAGGCTTATTAGGGTTTCCTTGTCCATGATGAAGAAATATAATGCATAACGATTAGCTAAGCACAGTCGGCTCAGCCTTTCA
>CAZHOC010001179.1:0-2559 GCA_964534295.1 uncultured Bacteroidia bacterium
CTTTATCTAAATCTACGATCGCTCCCTTGATTCCGGAGCCACCGACGTCAATCCCTAATACTTTCACTTGATTGCCTTTTTTATCGGTTAATGGCGCATAAGTTGGTTTTTTTTACTCTTTAGAGCAAATCAGTTTTAATCCCAAGCTCTTTACATAGATTATGTATCTGCAGCCTAAATCTAAAAGGGATTAAATGATCAAACCGCTTTTCACGATTGCGCAGAGAGCGCATTATCAAACGCCTTTGGTTTTCCTCCTTTGTACTAGAGAGATTTCTCTCCAGCTCAGGGATTGAGCGGAGAAGGTTCTCTATCGCGGACAAATGAGGATCATGTTTCATACCCCTGAATATAGCTATTCTTTTTTGTTTTTAACGGACAGCTAGCTATGCAAAAGATCATACGGATTAATATTTCATGTGACAGAATAATTTTGCGTCGATTTTAACTGATATTGTTTTATGTTGAAGGCTTTTTCAATATATTTGAGTAGCAGACCACATTTCATATTTATTGGGGTATTTAAATTTTTGAATGGTCTTTAGACGGGCACTCATTACAATTTTGTGCTTTGCTCAACTGGTTTTGATTTTTGCTGAGAGTCCTTCGGATAGCTTAGCAAAAGAGCTTGATGTATTGATCGCCAAAGGCTCTGAAGATTATGAGGATATCTCCAGAAAATTTGAGTGGATAATCAAAGAATATCAGGCAGAACGCCAATGGGGAAAAGCATTATCCGAGGCGGAGGAAGCAATGTATCTTTCTCTGCGCTGGGATGAACCCCTATACCAATTCAAATTTCTTTATTTGCTGGGGGAAACCCAGTATTACGCCCAATCAAACGACAATCTCGCTCTAAATTACTTACTACAAGCAGAGCAATTAGAACCAGAAGCCATTGACCAAAAATCAAAGGCAAAGGCCTACACCTTGATGTCCAAAATCTATGAACGGATAGGGGACATCAATGAAGCCTTAAAGATACAACTACAAGCCCTCGATATCTGCCGCCAAACCCAGGATACCCTCATGCTTAGCACAGGTTATCATCATTTAGGCAGTATTTACACCAATCAAGGCGATTATGAAAAAGCCCTTAAGTCAAACCTGAGGGGCCTTCAATTAGCCAATAAAAGTTCTCTGGCTCTTGCAGAAGCCCGCTTGGATCTCTTGAGTTCCACCGCAGGTGTTTATCTCAAGTTGAGAGAGCCAGAGAAAGCAGAACGTTACCTGAAATCTTCAATCTCACTAGCAGATTCATTAGGTTCTCCCTATGGAGTTGCTCGCTACGAGCAATACAAGGGAGAAGCGCAATTGATGCAAGGAAAGATCGAACCCGCCTATATCTATTTACGCAGTGCTGACAAATACTTTGAGGATAATCAGAACCTAATTGAGTCTGCAGGGACTAAGCTCAATATTGCGCGTCTCTTGATTCTCGACGATCAGGCTTCGGCTAGTTTGGCATTGTTGGATACTATTCAATCTCTTTCTCAAAAAATCCATAAGCCGGAGCTAAAAATGCAGATTGCCGAATTAAGGGCTGATGGATTTAAGGATTTAGGTCGCAAAGACTTGGCCTACGATAATCTTCTGGAATACATTCAGTTGCGGGATTCTATATTCGGAACCCCGGTCCGACTTGATTTCGCCAGAGCAGAGTCCGGTATTAGAGTCAGTAAATTTGAAGAGGAGATTGCCGAAATCAAGGAAGCCCAGCAAGTAGCTCGTCGGCAAATGATCATTGGAGGCATGGTAGCTGGTTTTATTCTTTTGCTAGTTCTGCTCCTTATGGGCTATCAGAGAAATCGGGCCCTCAATCGTATCAACAAGATTCTCGCCCAGAAGAATGAGGAGATATTCATGCAAAATGAACGCCTTGCTAGTTCAAATGAGGAGCTTAGGCAGTTTGCCCATATTACGTCTCATGATTTGCGTGAGCCCCTACGTAGCATCGGTGGGTTTTCCACCTTATTAGAGCGCAAGTTCAAAGGTAAATTAGATGAGAGAGGACAGGAGTACTTAGATTTCATCACCTCAGGGGTCCGTCGTATGGACAGTCTATTGGCAGATTTGATGAACTATTCGGTGATTGGGATTCTCGAACAGAAATTTGAACCGGTTGAGATTGAAAAAATCATCACCAATATCATTGAAACCATGCATCGCGAGAAGCGAGCGCAAGGGGCCAAGATAAAAATCAAAAATCTGCCTATCATCGTCGCGGATGTGCGCCAAATGGGGATTCTATTCGAAAACCTGATTGACAATGCCGTTAAGTTTCGCTCTAAAGAAGCTCCTCAGATCGAAATCAATTGCCAGAAGCAGGATAAGCACTATCTCTTTTCGATTCAAGATAATGGGATCGGTATGGATGAGGCCTATCAAGAGCAAATCTTTAGCCTATTCCTCCGTCTCCATAATAATGCCTCCGAATATGAAGGTACCGGAGTCGGCTTATCCATTTGCCGTAAGATTGTCCAGCAGCACAAAGGGAAAATTTGGATAAATTCGCAGAAGGGAATCGGGACTACTGTCTTTTTCCTTTTACCGGCTTCA
>CAZHOC010001180.1:0-2558 GCA_964534295.1 uncultured Bacteroidia bacterium
GCCGCGATTATTTCCTGACACCTTTCCCAATAGGCGGGATCTTCCATAGGGCCATAGATATCCAAATAAAATGGATGGGGAAAGCTTTGGAGCCGTTTGAAAAGATACTCTAGGTTTTTGACCCATGCGATACGGGCGATCAAGACCCAGCGAGCTTCACCCACCGACTTAGGGGTGCTTTGCCACTTGGGTTGTCTGGGTTCCGGCCAATTGCCCACTTTTAAGATATCAGATCGAGGATGTATGACGCTTTTTATGTCGGTAACTTCCTGATCGTTAGTCGCTTGAAATCGGATCCTTTTGTGGATGCCAAAGCGCTTTAGAAGAAACAGGAATGGAGTCTTTTTATAGCTTTTATAGGCAAGGGCTTCTGCTTTGAGCATGCCCCTGGGAGCCAAAATGATTGGTGCTTTTAGCTTGCCTCTAATTTTGAACCATAAGGGAAGAATGGTGAAAATTGGGCTAAACATTGAATTTATGTAGATATAATCTGCCTTGACGGCCTCAATAATTGCTAAAAGCTTTTTTCTTTTTTGTTGGGAAGGAGATATATAGGAAACACTAATTCCTCGATCAAAATCAAGCCATTGGTCAAATTGGACCCCATCTAGTGGAGTATCGCTCCCGAGGTCCCGATCACTTGTCAGAACTGAGATCCGATATTTATCCCTCATCGCATAGGCAAAATTCACACACGATCTAATTGGACCACCGGCTTTATAGGCAGGAGGGAACCAATCGGATAGAACGAGTATGTGTGGCTTTGGCAATTGATTCAAGATTCTACGCTAATATGATCTGTAATCTCATCTGCATCATAGGCTGCAATAAACATAAAATATATTGGCAAAGGATTAAGGGTAATGCTGATGCAAAAGAACATTATTATCACTTGAAAGACAGTCCGTCGACTTAATTCGGAACGATAACGAGGCCTTGTAAATACTTGAGCAAAAATATGTTTACAGAAAATTAGGAGGCCCATCAGCCCAAAATCCATAATTATGGTAATTAAAGACGAATTTAAAGGATAGAGGTATACTCCTGTTACTCCTTTATTCCAACCTAAGGCTTCATGAAAAGCGAAGTTATAATTTCCTGGCCCTACACCTAGAGGTATATGGTAGGGTTTGAGCTTCAGAAAATTGATAGCGTCTGTTTCTGTTCTGACATACACATCGCCATCAATCTGGGAGACTTGACTTTCTATTCTTAGCTCATACAATAGCAATAGTCGTTCTCTCAACAGGGGTAGAGATACTAAAACGATGCTCACAAGCAACAGGCTTAGAAGGCTAATTTGATAATAAAAGCGATGGTAAACTCTTCTTATGGATAGTAGGAGCATAAGCCCAACAAATACCGCAATCGAGGCATAAATGGACGTAGAATAGGTCCAAAAAATGCAGATTAGGTGTAGCCCCAATACTAGGTAGTATACCCACTTATTTTTGAAAAAAAATCTATAATAACCCTTACCGCTTAGCATAATTACGATCGAAATCGTAAGGATGTATGATAATCTTTTTGGTTCGTTAGCGAAGGAATTTATTCTGAAAATAAAATTTTCAAAATCCAGGGCAGCATTGACTAAATCCTCATTATATACAATCCCCCGCATAGGTAATCCTGTTTGGGACGCAACCCATTGGTAAACACCATATAGACACAAAAAAGAAGTAGTATACAGGTAGGATTTGAACAAGATCCCTAGTCCCCCGGCCTTTCGAGTTTCGCGATAAACGATGAAGTAAATAAAGACAAGATTAACATAGTTGATTAGTTGGACTATAAGTCTCGTTTTGGTATGAGGACTGGGGACGATTAATTTAAATGTAGGAAGATATATTGCCCCTAATATTGTGGCAAAGGCAATGAGTAAGATAACCCATATGTGCCATTGTCGATTTTGAATCCTTAAGTAACCTTTTTCTCCCCTTATTGCTACTCCTAATAAAAAGAAGAAAGGAACTAACTTAATAGGTGTTAAAAGTGTGACAACTCTGATAAAGAAATAAAAAGTTGTAGCAGCCGGCAATAACCAAAGGATCTTTTGTGGATTAGTGAGACCAAACCAAAAAGCCATGGCCACCATACCTATCACGACAAGATAGTCTATGGGGCCATGTCCAATTAGATTTAATCCACTATTGGGATCCATTCCTTGCCTTATTGTCTTATGAAACCTTTGACTGGGTTCTAGAACTCATAGAAGCATGAATCTGCTCTAAAATATCGTCTAAGTTATATTTCCAGGTCCAATCAGGGTAGTGGGCTTTGAACTTGCTTAAGTCTGAAATATACCAGATGTGATCTCCTATACGGTTGGTTTCAGAATAAGAATAATTCATTTTTTTGCCAGTAATTGCTTCGCTTTTTGTGATTGCTTCTTGCATCGAACAATTTGAAAAGCGGCCCCCTCCAGCGTTATAGGCTTCACCTTGTCTTGGGTTTTGATAGAAATGCCAAAACATATTTACTAAGTCCCAAGAATGGATATTATCCCTGACTTGTTTTCCTTTGTAGCCAAATACCGTGTAATGGTCTCCTGTTATGGC
>CAZHOC010001181.1:0-237 GCA_964534295.1 uncultured Bacteroidia bacterium
AGTAGAGCTCAGTTACGATGGCAATGGTAACCTTAGCCGAGTCAATGATGTGCCTGCCGAAGCTTTCATGGACGAAGTAGTATCGCTCAACCAACCGCCTAACCTACTGGCTATGGCAGGTATAGATCCAAGTTTTGAAAACGGTAGCCTCGCTGGCTGGGATCCCACTATCGTGGCGGCAAATGCCAATCCCGTAACTAACAATTCCGGTGCTAGTGTTGAGATTGTCCCCATTGG
>CAZHOC010001181.1:247-2558 GCA_964534295.1 uncultured Bacteroidia bacterium
ATAGCAATAACGCTATGGCAGTGCATGTTAATGCCAACCAAGACCTTGGGGTGGATGAGAAAAATAACTTTAGAATCCATACGGATTACCTCGCTAGTCCTTTGCATTTCGAGGCCGGTAAAACCTATCGTCTAGAGTTTTGGTACAAAGTGGAAGGCGATGGCCTACAAGAAGTAACGGCTCGCTATCATGCGGGTACGGGCTGGCCTCCCGCGCTTGCTGGTGGTTGGACAGGAGGTGCTTCTACCGATTGGAAGTTCCGTCGTATTACCTGGAATGGTCCTACGCCAGAAGAAGTCCTTGATGGGCGCTTGAGCTTGCAATTTATCAGCAAGACAAATAATCAAAGCGCTACCGTCTACTATGATAACATCACTATCTACGCTTTAGATTAGGCTTATTAATTCAATAGTAGCCCAGTGATTTGGGCTGGGCTACTTCTTTCCTTTTTTCATTTCCAAGCTACTACCTACCTCATGTTTAGTCCTGTGGTCAAGCTCATATTGCCCGTTTGTCTACTTTGGTTGTACTACACTCCGTGCAACGCTCAGACTACTGTATCAGTGGACTTTAAAACGCAACGCTTCATTGGCAACAGCTCTACCTTTGATCGTGCCAAATACATCAATCTGCATGGAGACTTTTCGAGTAATTACAATGCTCAAGAGCTTGATTATATGGTCAATAGCTTAGGGATCAACTTTGGCCGCAATCTGGGTAATATTCGTTGGATCATGGGACAGCATACGGCAGATCCCAATAATCCCGATTTTCCAGACGCAAACGAAGTCCTCACCGCAGGCAACAACAGCAGAACTAGTTTTAACAACAACAACACGATCAAGGCATACAATACAGACCAAATTGTCTACACCTCACATATTACTCCCTTATACCCCAATCCGGTAACAGCAGCCAATCCTCCCGGAGGGTATGTACCGATTACCAATGCTGGGGCAGCCTCTTTTTTAAGGCAATTTTTTGATACCTATTTCGCGGCTGACGGCAGCCTGCCAGGCAAACTAAGACCCGCCTATTATGAAGTGATGAACGAGCCCTTTGTCCATCGCTTTGAACTCAACACCAATGTGACGGATATGTCTCTCTTCCAAGCCGTAGTAGCTGACACTTTACACGCTGCCTTCCCCGATATGAAGGTCGGCGGCCCTGTTTCCGCTTGGCCCGAGTATGAGCGTAATGATTTTGACCAGTGGGACGCTACTATGAAAACCTTTATTGATGTAGCGGGCGCGAAAATGGATTTTATCTCCGTCCACTTCTATGATACTCCGGCTGACTTCAGCGAACAAGGAAGCCTGCGCGCAGGCAGCAATGTAGAGGCAATCCTTGACTTAATTGAAAGCTATACCAATAAGAAATTTGGTTCACCTACCCCTCTCATGGTTTCCGAATATGGTGCTTGCTGTGGCGGCCAAGGTTGGGATGGTCCTTATTCAGAATATAGAGATTGGCGTATCCTCAAGGCTACTAATGCCTTGCTGATGACCTTTTTGAAACGGCAAAATCGCCTCGAAAAAAGTATTCCTTTTATTGTAGGCAAGGCCAAATGGTGGCTTAATAATAATCCCGATCCCTATCCACATGTAATCTATCACCCAGATGGTAATGGCTGGAAAACCACTCATTTAGTCAAGTGGTATGAGTTCTGGAAGGAGGTAGCAGGGGAGCGGGTGGCCATCAGTAGTGGAGATCCAGACATACAGCTTGAGGCCTTTGTGCAAGCACAAAAAGGCTATGTCTTCATCAACAATTTTGAGTTCAACTCGCATGATATTGATCTGCAGCTCGAGCAGATGGCCCCAGCTGATATAAGCGAAGTGCGTGTCCGTAGACTCTACCTTGACCCAGCTACGCAGGCCCCTGTCTTGCAAATAGATACCCTTGCAACTAGTCCTAGTCAACTGAGCCTGAAAGCAGAGGAGTCAGTCATGATTGAATTCATCTTTGCCAATGATATCGCGCAAAACGACACCATCTGGGAAGATCGCTTCTTTGCTCAAGAATACATGCAAGCCATTAATGCGGGACAGGATCGCAGCTTTAATTTTACCAATGTTTCTACGCCTACCACCGGTACTGCGAGTCTACGCATGAGTGTAGGCCGAGCTCATGGGTTATCGCTCCAACCTCAAGTAAGTATCAATGGGACCAATGTGCCTGTGCCGAGTGATTGGATGGGCTATGATCAATTGACGAGACAAAATTTCTTCGGCATGATTGAAGTTCCTTTTGATGTGGCTTTGCTGAGTCCCCAAACCGAAGTGAAAATCACCTTTCCAGATAATGGGGG
>CAZHOC010001182.1:0-2555 GCA_964534295.1 uncultured Bacteroidia bacterium
CTTACTCTTGCCCGTAAAGTCAAAAGCACCGATCCGAATCAAAATCGTCAACTGCTCTTTACTGCTAGGCAAGCGACGTGCAAAATCCGCCAAATCTACAAAAGGGCCTCTCTTTTCCCGTTCTATGGCGATCGTTTGACCTAACTCTCTGCTTAGGTCCTTGAGGTGCACAAAGCCTAAATAGATATCTTCCTCAATCAATCGGGTCATATATTCACTATGATTGACACAGGGCGGATGGACTGTGGCGCCTTCCATTTTGGCTTCGTGGATATAAATCTCAGTGCGGTAGAAGCCTCCGAAATTGTTGATCACTGCCACGATAAAGGCGAGCGGGTAATAAGTCTTGAGATAGAGACTTTGGTAAGATTCGACCGCAAAGGAGGCTGAGTGCGCTTTGGAAAAAGAGTAACCCGCAAAGGATTCGATTTGCCGCCACAACTCTTTGACGATGTCGTCTGGATAGCCTTTCTCACGGCAAGCATCAAAATACTTTTTCGAGACTCGAGCAAAAGTCTGGCTCCCTTTGGCCTTACCGCTCATAGCGCGACGCACCAAGTCCGCCTCTGCTAAGGACAAACCCGCAAAGTAGTGTAAGACCTTGATCACGTCCTCTTGGTAGACCATAATACCGTAGGTTTCTTCTAGCAGTTCGCCTAGCTTGGGATGCGGATAGCTAAAGAGCTTGCCATTATGCCGCTCGATATAGGCTTGCATCATACCAGAGCGCGCCACACCCGGACGGATGACCGAAGAAGCCGCAACGAGGGTCGGATAGTCTTTGCAGCGAAGCTTAGTGAGCAGCGTTCGCATGGCGGGAGACTCGATATAGAAGCAACCCATAGTTTGCCCTTTGGCCAATCGGGCGTTGACTTTGGGGTCGCGCTTAAACTTCTCTACCTCATGGATGGGGATGGTTTGATTGTAATTACGCTGGATGATATCAACGCATTCTCGGATATGAGCGAGGCCCCTTTGACTCAGGATATCAAATTTGTGGAGGTTGATATCTTCGGCGATCCGCATATCAAATTGCGTAATCGGAAAGCCCTTGGGCGGTAAATCGAGAGGGCTAGCGTGATGGATCGGGTCTTCACTGATGAGTACGCCACCTGCATGGATAGAGAGGTGATTGGGGAGTCCTTGGAGCCGCTTCGCGTAACGCAAAACCTGCCGAGATAGACTATCTAATCCTTGTGAAGGGGCATCTCGATTCATCACCAGTAGATCGATCTCCCTTTTGGGCAAACCAAAGACCTTGGCCATCTCTCGGATACTGGCTCTAGCTTGAAAAGTCGTATAGGTCGCAAGTAAGGAAACATGGCTATCTCGATAGCGCCGAAACATATATTCGATGACCTTATCTCGATCTGTCCAAGAAAAATCAATGTCAAAGTCGGGCGGACTGGTTCTTTCTGGATTGAGGAAGCGCTCAAAATAAAGGTCGAGTTCTATCGGGTCTACATCCGTAATGCCTAAACAATAAGCCACTAAGCTGTTGGCACCCGAGCCCCGGCCTACGTGAAAAAAACCTCTGCTCTGGCTATAGCGAATTACATCCCAAGTGATGAGAAAATAGGCCAAGAAGTCCAACTCACTGATAATCTCTAGCTCTCGTTTGAGGCGGGCCTGTATCGCTTTGGTAGGCTTCGCATAACGCTTATTCAAGCCTTCGATAGCCAGTTTCTTGAGTAAGAGCCGATCTGCGTCTGTATCTCCTGTATAAGTCTTGCGGGTACGATTGAGGCTAAAGTCTACCTCAAAGCTACAGCTAGCCAATAGCTTGCTGGTATTGGTCAAGACATCTAGATAGGCGGCGCAGGTCCACTCTAAGTCCTGAGGCGTTTGGAAAATACTGTCCTTCCCTGCCACTGCTTTTGCGGGCAGTTTGGAGAGCATGACGTTGTGATCAATCGCGCGAAGTAGGCGATGGAGGTTATAGCCGACCTTATTTTTAGCGACAATAGGTTGTAGCAGAACCACGCGTTTGGTTTGTCCCTCCCAATGCAGGCCCAATTGATTGATTTGTTGAGGGCGAATGCCTAAGAGCTCGTTTTTACGTAAGCTGAGTTGTTTGCGCTTTTCCCAGGGGTAGATGGTGTAGACCTCTTGAAATTGGGGCGGTAGCTCGGGCCAATCTTCCTTGGCAAGGCTATGTTGGGTGTACCAACGATTGATTTCGGCAAAGCCTGCTAAGGACTTCGCTAATAAGATATACAATAGCTGATCGTCTTGCCGAAACTCCATGCCCACTACGGGATGGATGCCGGCCTCGCGGCAAGCTCTCACAAATTCGTAGCAAGCCGACATATTGTGCACATCGGTGAGCGCAAGCGCTTCGATCTGATGTTCGACCGCTAGATCGACCAGCTCTTGGACCGAAAGGGTACCGAAGCGTAGGGAAAAGTAGCTATGGCAGTTCAGGTAATAAGCATATCGCATTCTTAAAAATTATCGTCTCTGTTGCCTGCAATTTACTAAATAATCTCGTATTGCTAATAATATTAGATATTTTAGTGTGGAAATGATATAAATACTATTTATTTTAGCTAAAA
>CAZHOC010001183.1:0-2555 GCA_964534295.1 uncultured Bacteroidia bacterium
TAGCCGAACGAGGGCCTCACAAATTTGAGTGCCTATCCCCTCCCCTTCTGCCTCTGCAAAGGTGTGATAAGCAATTTCTACTTTTCCGCTGCGCGGAACGCCTTTAAATCCACCTGTGCCGACGATGCGTTCGCCGAAGGCGGCAAAATACCCAATCCACGGTGGCTGATAGCCAATCTGCTCATAGTAAGGCCCAAAGACCTCTAAGATCGGCTTGCAAGCAGGATTACTTGCAAAAACCACGTTCTGAGTGGGGTCGTTGGAGATGGGTTGGAGCTCAAGCATCATTTTTAAGTCTCACCGGCTAGAAAAAGAGGATCGTTTTGCCTTGCAGTAGGTAAAAATTTGATTACTGACCTATCCTCCTAATGGAATCAACACATTCTTGATTTGCTCATCGATAAAGCCATCATCCGTCATATATTGACGCGCTTCTTCTAGGACTGCCCGAGCTTTTTTGTAGTTGACCCGGCGGATGTAGTAAGCGGCATACTCCCAATAGGCATCGCCGACAAAAGGATCTAAATCTTTGTCAGGCACTTCAAAGCGCTTCCCAATGTCCTCTTTGAAGGTGTTGAGGTAAAGGGTCCCTACAGAATGCTCATTATCGCGAAACTTGTTTCGCACATTGAGTAATACCGTCTCGCAGAGCATAGGAGCCAAAAGATCACCTTTACCGTGCGCCATCAGAGAATCTTGTAGATGGAGAAGATGCCCCATATAAGCGTCGCCATCGCCGTCGTTGACATAGATTCGGACGAGGGAGCGATAATTATAACGGAGCTCGACGACCTCTGGTTTGAGTAAATAGAGCTCTTCCATAATGCTCAGGGCCTTGCCAAAATCATCATCATTACGTTTTTGCGCTAGCTCGGAGAGATCCATACTGAGCATAAGCACGCGTAATTCTCGTTTGACGGAGTCATGGGGAGTGGCCGCAGCATAAGCAGCATAATTCTCTTTGCGTTCATTGGGGGCCGACATAAAGCGAGCCCGAGCATTCTCGAGCAAGAGTACTTTGTGGGCACGGAAATCAGGATCTACTCGATTGGCTTCGATGACGAAGGGGAAAGCCTTGTCATAAGCTAGGTTTTTTTGATGACTGACGGCCATTTTGGTGTTGAAGATCAAGTTAGCCCGATTGAGAATCTCTTGGCTAGGAAGGTCCTGAATGAGGTATTCGTGATAGGATTGGGCTTTTCCTGGCTGATATTTGTCGAGCAGGACAGCATCCAAAAGGGACTCATATCCGAGGGAAAAAAGGTCCATATTCAAGACCGGATCTTTTGAGTAAAGTGCCAGCATATTGGTAATGGCGCGAAACTCTTGTTCTATGCCAGCTTGGCCCCACTTTTCGGTCTTGTAGACCAGCATTTTTTCTTCCAGGATCCAATAGGCGACGCGTTCCCCGGAGGGAAAAAACACAAAAGCCTTTTCAAGCAAGCCCGTAGCTCTTTGCCGCTCTTCTTTGGCAAAAGCAAGATAAGCCTGACAGAAATAATGGATTCCGACCAGTTCCTTCAGACTAAGTGCGCCCTGCCCCATCAAATGCTTATTAAAAAGCTGTTTGTCATCATAGAGGCGGCGATCTTGCTCCGAGATCACAATTATTTTTTCCAAAAAGTTGACGAATAAGCCTTCCATGAGGCCATTGTCAGGGGTATAGCCAAGGCCTTCTTCATATGACATTAGGACTTGGTCCTCACCTTCCCCAATCTCGATACTAATGATATTGTCGTTTTCCTTGAGCTGATAAGGCACTTGAAAACGCTCCATGACCAAAGCTGTCAGCGTAGAAGCGGTCAAGCAGTTAAAGGAACCTTCGTCAAATAGTTTGTCGAGGCCTGCGAGGTATTCATACTGCTTGAAGTAGTTTTTGTAGAGGAGTTTTTGCAGCATCTTGGCCTGGGCCAAACGATTCTTGCTGGCAAACTTCTTCTTTTCAAGCTCTTGATAAAGCGCTTCCAACTTATCCTGATAAATCCCGATACGGCTAGCCGAAGCGGCGGGCAATGTCATGAGTAAAAGGGTGGTCGGCGCTATCTCTTCACCAGCCATTAGCTTAGGCCAGTTTTGCATCTCTAACTCATTGTGAAATTGCCATTGCGGAAGGTATCCAAGTTTGTCGGCAATGGGCTCCGACTGAGCGTTCCCCGCCAGGGGCAACCAAAGAAAAAGGAGAAAAATAGTGTGCTTCATGGCGTCAATATCCCTGATTTTGAGATAAATCTGAAAAAATCGAAAAAACTTTGGCCGGTTTTAGCAAGAAAGCGCGCGTGTATGGGTGTCAAGGAAATATTAAATCAATTTCTCAGTCTTATGAACACTCTAAACCGAATTTACCGAAGCTTAATAGCAGCCTTAGTTTTGCTATCATTTGGCGCCTGTGATAGAGATGATGATGATAAGCCTACTCCTACAGAACCCGAAATTGTAGATACTAGCAGCATCCCTGAGTTTTTTACAAGCTTACCTACTTGGGAAGAGTTTGCCGCCAATCCGATGGAAAGGGAAGCTGCACCAACAGGTGACGCGCCTACGGCAGTATCTCAAAC
>CAZHOC010001184.1:0-1856 GCA_964534295.1 uncultured Bacteroidia bacterium
CACTGAGAAAGTAGCTCACGCTTCATTCGCTTCTCAGAATTGATAATCTCATAAAAATCATCCAAATAATTTATAGCTCTTTTGCGGGTTTTCTTCTTCAAATCAGGACAATTCTCATATAAGGAGTAAATCTCTGCTTTTTTCTCATTGAAGCGCGCAATACTAGTAGACCACTGTTCATCTGTTGCACAAAATCCTCGGTACAGGCGAACACGAACAGACTCAATGCCAAGGCTAGCATTGGGTTTTGCGTATGGGGTGCTAATTATGCCACACCAATCGAAATCATAAGGAATCGCAATAGGTGGCTCTGCAGGGCTAGTACGAACTAATTTGATATTGTGCATACCCGGGATAGACCAATCGGTATTGCCAATCATAAATTCATACATGGATAATAAAACCTCAATCTCCTTATTGGTTTCGTCGGGGTGAATCCCTTCGCCTTCAAAGGGTTTTGCGCCATTCCTTGCCGCGACATCATCCTCATCTTCGATCAGAAAACCATAGCGAACCGTAGGTTTTATTCGGCCAGATTCATCTTCATAAATGATTTTCAAGAGGCGTACTCGGAAACTAAAATCTGTTAATTCATTATAGATTTTGTACATCAAATACTCCTGCAAGATGAATTGCTGATAGGATGCTCCCGCTTGACAATGGGTGACTAATTTAATTTTGTTTTGCCCTTCGAACAGCGTTCCCTCCACTCCATCATCGAAATTGAGCCTCAAAGGAGGGAATGCGCAATTGGCCTTTGAACGACGAAAATTACCTCTCACTTTGACGCGTAGGGGCAGTTCCCCTTTATGGCCTAATGAATCATCCCAGCTAATAATCGCTTGATGATAATCACGTTCCTCCCCCCTATCATCAAGAATGGCTTTAAAATCTGCTTTTAAGCGAACATGAATGATATCATCATCCGTAAAAAGTGTAGTAGCGTTCTCCGCAGGAGCTCCCCCTTTAAAACCAAATAAGCATAGTAAGGTGCTCATCATCAGAAAGTAGCGCAGTCTAATCATAATTGCGTTTTTAGGTATTTATCGTTTTAGGCTGAATTAATTCTTTAAGTGGTTCCCCTTGGGGAACGAAGGCACGCTCTTCATATTCTAAATGTTTATCAGCATGTTGCCGAATAACGGTCGAGACCCGGGTACCATAAGCATCATTGATAATAAAACGTGCTGACAAAAGCCTTTCCCACTCAAGGCTTACCCCTGTAGAGGGTAATTGCTCATCGGGCGCAATCTCGGTGTCATATAGCATCTGGAAAAGGGCGTTGGGATCACTCTGTTTATGCTTCACAATCTCCTCAAGCCCCGCTTTCCCGCTTCGGACCTTTGGCCAGGGCGTATCCAAAATGCGATTGCTTAAACCATAAAATCCTGGAGATAATTTCTGCGGAGCAACACCATCTCTGTTGGCATAGTACCAAAGTTCATCCGGAGTGCCTAGGAGTAGATTATATCCATTAAAGGCTTTTGAATCAGATACAATAGAATCTAGATATTGCTTGGGATCTGGTGATTGAGCCAAAAAGTCTGCTACCAAGGGGCCTCGGCTCGGAGCGTCTGGTAGAAAACCTTCTACCTCCCTATAATTGGTAAGAGCAGCCCAGTAGCCATTTTGGTTGGCGCCCATCCAAGTTCCTCCGCCTTTTAAATCTCTACCAGCGTAAATCTGTGGCTGATCCTCCCACCAATGCACCCTTTGGGTAGGGCGTTCATAAAATTCATCCCGATTGGCGGCGAGTACTAGTGGATATTGCTCGTCCTGTTGCCAGGCAAATAGAATCGTGCACATGTCCAATATTAAGCAGGAATCTGCCCAATTCAAATCAATCTTCGCGCTCT
>CAZHOC010001184.1:1881-2553 GCA_964534295.1 uncultured Bacteroidia bacterium
AAGCGACAGCTTATGCTTTGACCGTTTTCATCAACCAGACTGAGTGTATGCCAGCCGGCTTCTGGTTGCAGTCCCATTTCGTGCAATTCTTTGGTATCTCCTAAATAATTATCATCTAGATGCCAGTAAATCAAAGTAGCTGGATCTCTGTGCGCTGCTTCAAAAACCACACTACTCAAAGCACCATCTAATTCACGAGGAAGATATATTTTGGTCCCATTGCGTGGATAGATGATCGCCATTTGTTTTTGTGGAGGCTGATGAGCGAGGCAATCAGATCGAAAGGCAGGCAGTGGTACAAAGTCAGGATGAGCTTGGCGATAGTAAGTCTCCATATTCGGAGGTAACACCAAAAAGGCGGCCTGCTGCATGTTTAAGGGAGATTCACACTCACTACTAACCTGATAAGTTCCCGATTGATCGAGGAAGACATTTTCATGATAAGGACACGGCTCAATCCTTAGGCCTTTTTGCGGGACCCAAGTTGTGTCAATCTCGGGACAAATTTTGCTAGCTCGATGTCCCGAATGGCGACAAACCTTAATTAGCTCCATTTCATCTATTGGTTGTTCAAACCAAGTATTGGAGCCTCCTAAACTGGCAAACACATCGAATAATATGGGTGCGGCGGCACGAGTACCGATTAGACCAGGACGTCCTTCTCCATCTGCA
>CAZHOC010001185.1:0-2552 GCA_964534295.1 uncultured Bacteroidia bacterium
CCCAAAGGCATGTACAAGCGGAGAGAGGTTTTCGGCAAAGTGGGTATTTTGCACCAAGACGGAAATATTGACGCCCCCTTCTAAGACACTCAATCCACCGGCATAAAGACTGGAAGAGTCCAAATTGGCAACAATCTCAGAGTTGCTTATTTGCAGGTGATTAGCGAGGCCATCTGTTTGAATATAGACGATTCCACCCCCGCCATTGGGAGCATGATTGGCTTCAAATTGGCAACTTTCAATCCATACACTATCCTTTTGCGATTGGTTATAATGAGAAAGGTATAAGCCAACCCCAGCCGGAATGGAATCCCGCTCCGAAATAATCCCTTGATTGGCGATAAAGTCAGCGTCTAAGATGCGGAGATCTGTATCTTCGGGAGTTTCCGATTGGTACCAAAGGCCAGCCCCGTCATTAGAGCGATTGTAATTGATTTGGCAGTTTTGGACTTCCATCTGCACAGATTCGCTACTGCCATAAACCCCTAGGAAAACCCCTCCTCCTACGCCTTGGCTGGTATTTTGGACAATATCACAATCGTTCAATGCAAAGAAATTATCAGAGCCAGCGGTACTCGAAAAGCTAATTCCTCCACCCAGGCGACCAGCACTATTATCATGTATGATGCAATCACTCATCAGGATACTGTCTTGCTGGGAATTAGTGCGTATAGCAAAACCTAAGGCCCCCCCATCAGCAAATTGAGCAAAAGTGCCAATCGCGCTATTGTCGGTAAAGTTAGTATGGGCGATCGTTAACTTGCCATTTGTGGCCTCTTCGGTATGCTGGTAGAGCGCGCCTCCTCTAGTAGCCGTATTGTTGCGAAAATCACAGGAATCAACTGAGAATTTGAGCTGATCTCCACTAAGATTGAGGATATGCAAGCCACCAGCCCTAGCGTTAGCAGTATTAGCCTCAAACAGACAATTACTGAGAGTACCTGAGGAGTTGAAAAAATGTAATCCACCCCCGTGTTCATTGGCAAAATTGTTGATGAACTGACAATGCTTAATTTGAGTTGCCTTTTCAGCACTGGCGGTAAAAACCGTTATTCCTCCTCCCATAAGACCGCAGCCGTTGGCATCAAAAACACAATTTTCAATTATCGCGTCGCCAGCGACTCCATCACGCAAGTAGATGGCACCACCATAGGTAGCGGCATAATTTTCGGTAAAATTACAGTTGCGGATAGTGGGAGCGCCATATGACCAAATAGCTCCGCCGCGAGTGTTGTAATCAGGGCTAGCGCCTGCGTCTGCATGCCCTCCCTTGATGGTGAAGCCATCAATGATAGTAGCAGGACTAATGGTATTTTCCAGAAAGAAGATATTGGTCAGATTGTCTGCTCGATTTAAGGTCATACTACCGCTTACATCATCCGCGTTTACATCTCCAGAGAGGATGGTTGGGTTGTTTATGGGATCTCTTTGAGAACGCTGCGTTTCGGTACCGGCAAAGCCACCATAAATCGCAAGGTCCTGATTTAAATAAAAAGTAGTCTTGCTTCCGATAGGCCAATTGGAAGCTTGCTCAGGCAGGTAAGTACCTGCAGCCACCCAAATCTCATCCCCCGCTTGATAGTTTTCTAAAGCTTGGTGTAAAGAGGTAAAAGCATCAGCCCAAGTGGTGCCGTTATTGTTGCCGCTAGCGGCCTGATTGACATAAGTCTGAGCGTATATGCTAGAAGAGCAGAGCAGCAGGATTGCCAAACACAAATAGTAGGATACAGAATTCATAATCATTGGGAATTGTAGGCAGAGAGCTTAAGGAATAGGCCCTTAAAGCCTTGCCAAGATTGAACCAATACAGAGCAATTATTTGTCTGTGTTTTTGATGCCTACAAATAGCTTTGAGAGGGCGAAAAAGGGCTGGACAAAACTTCCAAAAAGGTGGACGAGAATTTCAAATTGGGCTAATAGGAGTCAAAATAGGCGAATTAAGGAGGGGCTTTGTTGAAAAATTTGATTTACGACCTCTTAAGGCATCATGGCGAAAAGCTATAGTCAGAGCAACAAAAAAGGGAGCTACTTATGTAACTCCCGCTTGATTTTGCTAGACAGATTTGATAGGTCTTTTGTCTTATTGATTCCTTTAAGGATCAAAAATTATTTTGCCCCTTTTCACAAAGAAATCTCAAACGTCCTAGATATGCTTTAAAATCACAGCACTTCTCGCTGGCATCCTAATCACTAAACTACTCCCAAGCTGTTCAACACTTTGCCCATTGAGGATATCAACATACTCTCCATCTAAGGATCGAGGGATTTCTAATTCCTTGGAGGAGGAATGATGATTAAAAACCACAATCATTTCGTCTTTATCGTCATAACGACGATAGGCCAAAATGTCCTCAGTCTCGCCTAGCTGGATAAAATCTAGCTCACCAAAAATTAAGAGCGGATTTGATTCTCGGATTTTGATCAAGTTTCGGTGGTACTGAAACAACTCATGGTTAAACTCTACCTTGTCAGTCGGTCTTGTTTGTCCCAAAGGATGAGTAATCTCATCCTCGAACTCATAATCCGTCCAAATCAAAGGTTTTCTTGAGGAG
>CAZHOC010001186.1:0-2550 GCA_964534295.1 uncultured Bacteroidia bacterium
TCTTGAAAATGGAGACCTGTTGTAGGTTCGTCTAAGAGATAAAGGGTATTCCCTGTATCTCGACGGGATAGTTCAGAAGCGATTTTCACCCTTTGAGCCTCTCCACCGGACAAAGTAGTCGCTGGTTGACCGAGAGTGATGTAGCCTAATCCAACATCGTGAAGCGTCTTAATCGTCCGTTTGATCCGCGGCATGGCATCAAAAAACTCAAGCGCTTCGTTGATGTCCATATTTAGCACATCGCTGATTGATTTCCCCTTATAGCGGATCTCAAGCGTTTCTCGATTATAACGTCTGCCTTGGCACTTGGGACAAGTGACGTATACATCCGGGAGGAAATTCATCTCTATCGTCTGCAGGCCAGCGCCTTGACATTCTTCACAGCGCCCTCCTTTTACATTGAAAGAGAAACGACCAATTTTGTAGCCACGTGCCTTAGACTCTGGCAAATTGGCAAATAATTGCCTGATATGGGTGAAGACTCCCGTATAGGTAGCAGGATTGGAACGAGGAGTCCGGCCGATTGGGGATTGGTCAATCCGGACAATTTTATTGATATGCTCAAGCCCTTCAAAGGATTTGTAGGGCATTGGTTTTTTGCGTGATCGATATAAATGCTGACTAATGATAGGAAAGAGCGTTTCATTGATCAAGGTCGACTTACCGCTCCCAGAAACCCCACTTACGCAGATAAACACCCCCATAGGCAGTTCTAAATCCACCGACTGGAGATTATTTCCAGTAGCTCCTTTGAGGATGAGTTTATTGGGTTGTGGCGTACGTCTTTCTTCTGGAATAGTAATTTGTCTCCGGCCGCTCAGATAATCTGAGGTGGCGCATTCCACTTCAAGCACTTCCTCAGGGGTGCCAGAGGCCACGATTTCCCCTCCATTGACACCTGCACCTGGTCCAAAATCAATCACATAATCCGAAGCCAACATGGTGTCCTTGTCATGCTCAACAACTAGTACGGAGTTGCCAAGGTCTCTCAGGTCGAGCAGAGACTGTATCAGTCTTTCGTTATCTCTTTGATGTAACCCGATGGAAGGCTCATCAAGAATATAAAGGACATTAACTAACTGAGAGCCTATCTGAGTAGCTAGCCGAATTCTTTGGGACTCTCCTCCAGAGAGCGTTCCCGCAGGGCGATCTAAGGCGAGGTAATCTAAGCCTACCTGCATCAGGAAGCCAATGCGCTTACGCAATTCCTTGATGACCTCGATCCCGATCTGAACTTGGCGTTCGCTGAGGCGATCCTCCAAACCAACCATCCATTCAGATAAGGCCCCAATATCCATTTGAGCAAGCTCAGCAATATTTTTACCTGCAATCTGGAAGTAAAGGCTTTCCTTCTTTAGTCGAGTACCATTACAGGTGGGGCAGGTAGCAATTTGCATAAACTGCTCAGCCCAGGACTTGATTTTCTCTGAAGACGAACCATGGTAAGATTCCTCCACAAACTTACGAATCCCATCAAAACGTACTCTTAGCCCTTTTACTCCAGCGGCTTTAGCACCATCCATAATTAGGGCCTTAGCCTCCTCAGGCACTTCACTCCAAGGCTTTGCCAGAGAGAAATCAAAATGGGTGGCAATTTTACGCAGCTGCCGAAACATCCATATGTCTCGGTATTCCCCTAAGGGAACGATAGCCCCTTTATTAATAGATAGGGTTTCATCAGCCACCAGGGCATTACTATCGACTTCAAAAACTTTTCCTAGCCCCTTACAAGTAGGACAAGCACCATAGGGAGAGTTAAAGGAGAATGAGTTTGGAGAAGGGATATCATAACTAATCCCCGACTCAGGATCCATCAGATTACGGCTATACCAATGAGTTGACTCTGTTTCATAGTCTACAAGTAGAACGATTCCCTCGCCCATTCTCATGGCTTGTTGTACGCTTTCGAATAGACGTTTTCTATCATCGCCAACTTTGATACGGTCGATGACCAACTCGATATCGTGGATCTTATAGCGATCTAGGCGCATGCCTTTTTCTATCTCCTGAATCTCTCCATCTACTCGGACTCTGGTATAGCCTTGCTTGGCAAGGTTTTCGAAAAGCTCTCTGTAATGTCCCTTGCGAGAACGAATGAGGGGCGCTAGAATTTGTAGCTTTTGATTGTTGAATTGCTCGAAGATGGCATCTACTACTTGCTCGTCCGTCATGCGGACCATCTTCTTACCCGTTTCGTAACTGATGGCATCAGCAGCTCGGGCGAAGAGTAGACGAAACAGGTCATAAATCTCCGTAACGGTTCCTACTGTAGAGCGAGGATTGCGAGTGGTGGTCTTTTGCTCGATCGCAATCACCGGACTTAAGCCATCAATCTTGTCTACATCTGGACTCTTAAGGTTGCCAAGAAACTGCCTAGCATAGGCAGAGAAGCTTTCGAGGTAACGCCTTTGGCCTTCCGCGTAAAGCGTATCAAAGGCCAAGGAACTTTTACCTGAACCGCTTACCCCCGTAATAACCACCAACTTTTTACGGGGAATGCTTAAGTCTATGTCTTTTAAATTATGTTTCCTGGGAGCCCGGGGACATAAT
>CAZHOC010001187.1:0-1804 GCA_964534295.1 uncultured Bacteroidia bacterium
ACTTGGTCCGTAAATATCAGCGTCTACTAAGCCCACCTTGGCACCAGTCTTGGCCAAGGCTACGGCCATATTTGCCGCAATGGTAGACTTGCCAACGCCCCCTTTTCCAGAGGAAATGGCGATGATATTCTTTACCTGAGGCAGTGTTTTATTGTTCTGATCGGCGGTAACATTGGCCGTCATATTAGCTGTTACCTCCGCCTCTTTGTCGACCATCAACTTGATCGCATTGATACACGCATTTTGGATGGCGTCCTTCATGGGACAAGCCGGCGTCGTCAATACGACTGAGAAGCTGACCTTTTTTCCCTCGATCTCGATATCCTTGATCATATTAAGGGTTACGAGATCCTTTTTGAGGTCTGGATCGTCCACATGACTTAGTGCCGCAAGCACTTGTTCACGGGTGATTATTCCGTCCTTATTTTTCTTAAACAGCATACTTCAAAATTACACCTCTTCGTAAGGCTATGCAAGGAAAACCCATTGCTATTCAGATTGTTTACTGGCATCGCGAACTGACTTCAAAAAACGACTAGGATGCGTGCCGCCTGTACCGACTACAGAACGATTTTTGGCGGGCGCGATGATGTATTCAGCCATGATTTTGAGGTGTTCGTTGCGAAAGCTAACGATGGTCTCTATGCATTCACGTCGGGCAGCTGTCAATTGGGCGTCTTGCAGGCAAAAGTGGGGGAGGGGAGACCCTTGTTCTAGGGTTTCTACAAAAGCTGCGTGTGGTCTCGGCATGTAATCTCGCATTTTGACGAGGAAATCCCTTGCACCGCTAGGAGGGGCTTGAATGCCAAGCGCAGCATCTAAACTCTGTAAAATCGAACTTTGAGCCGCACTGCCGCCGTGATAATCCTTGGGACTTTCATCGCTGGTTCCTTGCATCACTAAGCCTTCAAAGGAACCAATGTAAGGACGTATATGATCGTAAAAAAAGCTGGGCCTACAGTCTCTACGGATCAGCTCGAATGCTTGGGTAATTTTTGCTACCGTTTCCTTGATCCGCATTAAACAGTTTTTGACAGTATCTACTTCTTCTTTGCGGACAGCAAATATGGCTTCTACAATAGCCTGGACAGCCCTAGCTGCAATTCCCTCCATCAAAACGGTAGCTAGCATAAATGCCGCTTCATCTTTGCCGCCTACCAAAGCCTGTGAAACGCCTAAGTTTTCATACTTAAACCCTGCTTCGGGAGCCTTTAAATACCAATTGTGCAAGACGTAGCTAGGGTGGGCAATAACCGGCGGACGTTGGAGGATAGCAGCGCTTTGGGACCAAGGCTGGGCCAGGACTTCTGGTACCAATAAGGTGTTTTGCTCAACTAGATAAGCATGACCGATGAAGGCAAACATCTGCAAGGCTTTTTCCTTTTGGGCAGAGCTCTCTAGCAAGTCTAGCTCAAAGTCTGGCAATGCACTAAGGTACTTTGCTAGCTCTTTTTTGGCTACAATTTCGGGTAGATTTTGGGCGAGCCTTTCCCATGCTGGGAACGCTCCGTTAAGATTGCGAAGCGGCTCCTTTTGAGGTAGGAAGCCGTTTTTTAGGCTTAGGTCAAAGCTTTGATATAGTTGCTCGGGGGAGGAAAAGCGTTCCATGAAATGGCAAAATAAAAGAAAAGACTAGCGATGGGTCTCAATATAGTCTTTGATAAACTCAACTGCATATTGGACCTGCTCCAAATGGGCGCGAAAATGTAAAATCGCCAAGCGAAGGTAGTACTTACCATCGATCGAAGTGGTCGAAAGAAAAACCTTGCCACTGTGTTGGATTGCTTTGGCCATGGCTTGGTTA
>CAZHOC010001187.1:1824-2549 GCA_964534295.1 uncultured Bacteroidia bacterium
TCGTTCGGCGCAGCCGTCTCCGGAACATAGCGAAAAAGCAAAACCGTCAGTTGAGGCTCTAGTGGTATTTCTAGGCCCGGGATCTGGCTCAGTTGTTCATAGGCCCAAAGCGTCAAAAGGCGTTTTTCTTTTAAGGCCGCACGAAAGGGAGCGACCCCAAAGAGTTTGAGCGGCAACCACATGCGCATGCCTCGAAAATGCTTGCTCAATTCAGGTGAAAGCTGGGCGGGAGAATATTCGGTCGGATCTTCTACATAATCCTGCAGATAGGCGCCCGAACCGCGATTGGCATCAATCATATGCTGTCGATCCCGAATAATGATCATGCCTGTGCCTAAGGCAATAAAAAGGCTCTTATGCGGATCAATCACTACTGAATCCGCTCTCCCTAATCCTTTAAACAAATCTTGCTGGGCAGGATCAAGGGCAAAATAGCCGCCATAGGCTCCGTCCACATGAAACCAAAGATCATATTCCTCTGCCATATCTGCCAAGGCTTCGATCGGATCAACTGCGCCCACATCCGTAGTCCCAAGAGAAGCGATCAGCAAAAAGGGACGATTGCCGGCTTCGATATCTTCTTCAATCATTAGTTGGAGGGCCGCTGGCTGCATGCGGAATTTCTCATCCAAGGGCACCTCACGCATAATGGCTTCCCCTAAACCGGCCACTCGCAAGGCTTTTATGGCGGCATGGTGGGTTTGGCTACTCATGTAGACCACGGT
>CAZHOC010001188.1:0-2545 GCA_964534295.1 uncultured Bacteroidia bacterium
CTCTACTCTCGCGATATGGTAGTTTTTATGGCGGTTGTGAATTTTAGTGGAGAATTTGAAGAACTACTCAAAGCAGTAGGCAAAGATGTTGTGGAAGCGGATGGCTCTATCGTATTATTTATCGATGAGATCCATACCCTGGTAGGAGCTGGTAAGGCTGATGGTGCGATGGACGCGGCCAATATCCTCAAGCCAGCTTTGGCGAGAGGAGAACTGAGAGCGATCGGAGCAACTACGCTTGATGAGTATCAAAAATATATCGAGAAGGACAAGGCCTTGGAAAGACGCTTCCAAACAGTCTTGGTCAATCAGCCTAGCGTGGAGGATACAGTTTCTATCCTCCGCGGTCTGAAAGAACGCTATGAGGTACACCACGGAGTTCGTATTACTGACGCTGCGATTGTAGCAGCCGCAGAACTCTCCAACCGCTATATCAGCGATCGATTTTTGCCTGATAAGGCCATCGATTTGATTGATGAAAGCGCCTCTAAACTACGTTTGGAGATGGACTCGATGCCTGAGGAGTTAGATGAAATAGAACGAAAAATCAGGAACTTAGAGATCGAGCGTGAAGCCTTAAAGCGGGAAAAAGAAAATAAGAAGTTAGGTGAAATAGAAGAACAGCTCGCCAATTTAGGGGAGACTCGAAACAATCTGCGTGCGCACTGGGAAAATGAGAAAAGGATAGTGGAGAAGATTCGTACTGCAAAAGAAGCGGTGGAGGCCTTGCGGGTGGAAGCAGAAGAAGCAGAGCGTCAAGCAGATTTTGGAAGAGTAGCAGAAATCCGATACGGAAGTGTTGTCAAGCGAGAAGAGGAGATTGAGGCCTTGAAAAAGGAGTTGAACGAGTATCAAGGCGAAAAGCAGATGATGAAAGAGGAGGTGGACGCCGAAGATATCGCAGAGGTTATCTCTCGTTGGACAGGAATCCCGGTTTCAAAAATGGTCGAAAGCGAACGTCAAAAATTGCTGAGACTAGAAGATGAATTAGCCAATAGGGTAGTAGGGCAGAAAGAGGCGATCACTGCCGTATCGGATGCTATTCGCCGTAGCCGCGCGGGCTTGCAAGATCCCAATCGTCCGATTGGTTCCTTTGTGTTCCTCGGCTCAACTGGGGTCGGTAAGACCGAGCTTGCCAAAGCCTTAGCGGAGTTTCTTTTCGATGATGAGCGTTCGATGGTCCGGATTGATATGTCCGAATACCAAGAGAAGCACGCTGTCAGCCGCTTGGTCGGGGCGCCTCCCGGATACGTTGGCTACGATGAAGGTGGTCAATTGACCGAAGCCGTGCGTCGCAGACCTTATTCGGTCGTCTTATTAGACGAAATCGAGAAGGCCCACCCAGATGTCTTCAACATCCTCCTGCAGGTGTTGGACGATGGACGCTTGACCGATAACAAAGGCCGAGTGGTCAACTTCACCAATACGATTATCATCATGACCTCTAATATGGGGGCGCACTATATCCAAGAGAAGTTTAGCGAGCTAAACGACTCCAACAAGGATGCCTTAATGGTGATCATTCGGGAGCAGGTGGTGGAACAGCTTAAAAAGCATCTCCGCCCTGAGTTCCTAAATCGAATCGATGAGACGATTGTCTTTGCGCCATTGAGTGAAGGAGATATGCGTGCCATTGTAGAGATTCAAGTCAGAGGCCTGGTCAAGAAATTGGCAGAGCAAGATATCTATCTGAATTTCTCCGAAGAGGTATTGGATCTCTTAGCCAGCTTAGGTTATGATCCACAATACGGGGCTCGTCCGGTCAAGCGCTTGATCCAAAAGGAAATCATCAATCAATTATCTAAATCGATATTGGCGGGTGAAGTGAGCAAAGACGCGCGAATTTCAGTAGAGACTCATCTCGGGCAGATCAAGTTCAGAGAAGAAGTAGTTAGTAGTTAGTATAAAATATTAAGTACAAAGAATGTCTAAGTACTAAATACTCTCTACTTAATACTCAAGAATATATTTTACATCATGGGGTCCCTCAGATTGCTGGTCAATCTGGGGGAATTTTGCTTATTCGCTCAGATGTAAGATTTTTTTTCCTAGGATTTGCCTTTTTACGCCAACAGTTCCGAAATTATATACGTTATATAAGCAATAAATCTCCTTTAGGCCTTTTAACCGCTTTGATATGTCAGCCAACACAAGAAATTTTTGGATTTTACTCACAACCTTCGCTTTTACCTTTTCTGCTGCACAATGGCTGGGCAACTTTCGCTCCCACAAAAGCAATCAACATAGGATAGTTGAAGTAGAGTACCATAGTTCTTGTCAGCAAAAAAAGAAGAAGAAAAAGCGCAAGAAATGTCAAAAGCGTGTTGAAGTGCGCAAAAACTGCAGTATGCATCTATCTGACAAGCGTACTCCTTCTATCAATGACATCATCTTCGTTGATATGGAGCCTAAAGCAGTAAATCTGGAATTCATCCGCCGCAAGGCCAACCACTCTATGCCAGCACACATAGCAAACAAGGACGGTTTGGTGATCGTACGCGTATTGGTTGACGAATTTGGAGATTATCGCGATCATAAGATTATT
>CAZHOC010001189.1:0-2544 GCA_964534295.1 uncultured Bacteroidia bacterium
AAAAATAACGCGAAAAGTGAAAAAAAATATCATCAGCTATTTCTTCATCTAGCTGATGATATTTTTTTTCACTTTTCGCGTTATTTTTTTCGGAGCCAAGAAATGTAATGGGACTTACAGAAAGCATTTCAATATTCAGTTATCGCTATACAACGAATCAAATTATGGCTTTGTTTAGCCAATAGAGCATTTTTTAGAATAATGTCGCATGATAAAAAAAATATATCGACATAACAGAATCATTATCACAAATAGAGATTTATACTACGGATCGCGATATTTTAAATTTTCAAAGCTCGTTATTTTTGTATGCTCGATTTTCAAATGCTTAATGCTAAATCGCTTTTGACACCTTTTAATCATTCCCATGATATTTTCAATTCCTTTTATGCGATAGGAATTGATTATAAAGAAACATCCATTCAAGACAGGGGTCTTTGCAGCTTAGATCAAGCCGCTCAGCAAGCTTTGCTAGACGCAATCCAAGCCCAAAACGATGTAGGACTTCTTGTACTCTCTACCTGTAACCGTACCGAATTATATTCTATAGGCATTGAGCCGGACAGACTAATGGAGTTGTGGGCACAACACAGTCAAGTCTCAGCAAATTTCATTTCGGCTCAAGCGTGGACCAAGCATGGCCAAGAAGCCATGACTCACCTTATGCGCGTTTGTAGTGGAATAGAATCATATATCATTGGTGATTTACAAATCAGCAATCAAGTCAAAAAAGCTTGGCAACTAAGCAAACAAAAGGCTACTCACCCGATCATGGAGCGCTGGGTCAATACCGCTCTAAAATCCAGCAAAAGAGTAAGAAACGAAACACATATCTCTGATGGTTCTGCGACAGTTTCTTATGCCTCTATACAAGCAATCCAAAAGTGGTGTAGGAAGCAGGCTCTAAAAAGACCAAAGATCCTTTTAGTGGGAATTGGTGAAATCGGCCAAAGCTGCGCTTACAATATCATCAAGCATATTCCCGAAGCGGAGCTACAACTGAGCAATCGAAGCGATGAGAAGGCGCGTGCATTTGCTCAAACTAATGGAGTTGAATCTATACCCTATACCGAAAAAGAGCGAGCCATCAATCATGCAGATGTAGTTATCGCTGCTACAGGATCAAACTCCTTTATTTTTGGCACCGAATCTATCGCTCGGACTCATACTCAGCTTTTTGTAGACTTAGCCGTACCCAACAATATCGATCCCGAGCTTAATAAACTTGAGGGCAAAAGCCTTCTCAATTTAGATCAGATTGCACAATTAACGGATGCGACCTTTGCTAAACGTAAAGCCGCCATACCACAAGCAGAAGTCATTGTTGAGGAAGAACTAAAGGCTTTTGAAGAATGGTTATCTCGCAAGCAATTTTCTCCGCTAATCCACTGGCTCAAACAAGAATTACACGAAACAAAGCAGGTCGAAATACAGCGTTTTCAGAGAAAAAACCCCTTAAAAGATATACATGCCGCAGAGGTGGTAAGTCAACACCTGATCCATAGTTTGACGGCTAAACTCGCCAAGTTTATCAATCATAATCATCAGGATTTAGCTCAAGAGCTCGCCAATTTTCAATCAAAAATTCAATCGCAACAGTAAATGCTTAAGATAGGAACACGTGGTAGTGAGTTGGCGCTATGGCAAACTGAACAAGTCAGGCAATTACTGGCCGGAGAAGGCAAGGAAAGTGCGCCTGAGATCATCCAAACCTTTGGAGATCAAAACTTAAGCCAACCCATCTATCAGTATGGTATCCAAGGGGTTTTCACAAAGTCTTTGGATGCAGCTTTGCTGAACGAAAAAGTCGATCTAGCAGTACATTCTCTCAAAGATGTTCCTACAATACTGGCTGAGGGGCTTGTTTTGGCCGCTGTCCTTCCCCGTGGATCTCATCAAGATGTGATTGTAGGTGCGCGAGATTGGCAGGGCGAGCCGCTGGCTGACAAGTGGCAGGTGGCCACGAGCAGTTTAAGACGCAAAGCGCAATGGGCCCATCGCTACCCCAATAGTGAGTTTGCCAATATTCGAGGCAACATTCAAACTCGCTTAAACAAAACCCAAAAAAGCAGTTGGGATGGGGTGATCATGGCCGAGGCAGCCTTGCAAAGACTTCAGCTCACAGACCAATATCCAATTACGGTCTTGGACTGGATGATACCCGCCCCAGCTCAGGGCGCTATCGGTATCGTCTGCCGTGCAGACCAAAAAGACTTGATCAAGCTCTTGGCGAGTCTGACCCATGAGCCCACTCATAAAGCAGTTGATCTTGAACGCTCCTTCCTGCGCGCTTTGCAAGCAGGTTGTAGTGCCCCTGTCGGTGCCTTAGCCCAGGTCTCAGGAACAGAAATCTTCTTCCAAGCCGTCATTTTGAAGGTTGATGGAAGTAATCGAATCTATAAGGAGTGGACCCTAGATAGTCAAATGCTCGCAGGCGCAAGTGAGCGTTTTGCGGCACGCATGATCAAAGAAGGAGCAGCAGAAATCTTAAAGGAGAGCGCCTATGAAAACTGATAGGGTGATGATAACGACTAAAGCCACTAC
>CAZHOC010001190.1:0-2539 GCA_964534295.1 uncultured Bacteroidia bacterium
TGGTAGCGGCTCGCCGGATGGATATCTAAGAAAGCATAAGCATCCTCTGACTCCATTACCTTCCAAGAACGCGCCTCTCCCCTTACGATCTTACAAAAGATACAGTCTTCCATGGTCTAGGGCTTTTCAAGATATTGATCAAATATTTTTAGTACCGCCTTGGCGAACGCAAAGTCATCGATTGCATCAGGTCCAATAAACTGGCCTCCGGCCCATTGGGGTGAGCGTTCGCGAGTCAGCGAAAACAACTGAATATGCATATCAAAATGGGTAAAAACATGCTTTAATGCTCCCAAATACTCCGCTCCAGCCTCTTCTTCTTGTTTTGCGTCCCAAGCTGCTTTTTCGATTTCTCGGTTAGGGATTTCCCATAATCCTCCCCATAGTCCTTTTGCCGGGCGTTGCCGAACGATTATCTCCCCCGCCTCGTTTTGGATCAAATAGAAGTGATAGTATCGACTCTTGCGTTTGAGTTTTTTGGCTTTGGTAGGCAGTAGGTGGAGACTGCCTTGCTTATATCCCTCACAATCAGAGAGTAAGGGACAAATGAGACAGGCTGGCTTGGTAGGGGTACAAATAGTCGAGCCAATATCCATGATCCCCTGATTGAAAGGAGAAGAATTGACGGGCGCCACCCATTTATCAATGATTTGCTGAAACTGTTTGCGGGTAGCCGGCACATCTATCGGACTAAAATCGTTGAGCACACGACTCATCACCCGCAAAACATTACCATCAATGACACCGGTTGCATTTTCAAAGGCAAAAGAGCCAATGGCACGGGCGGTATAAGGGCCAACCCCTTTTAATTTTAGCAATTCTGTATAGTGGTTGGGAAATTCCCCTCCATAATCCTCCATTAATTGCTTGGCCGCAGCATGTAAATTTCGGGCCCGGCTGTAGTATCCTAGCCCTTCCCAATACTTTAACACCTCATCTTGATGGGCCTCTGCAAGGCTCTTCAGGTCAGGAAATCGCCCTAAAAAGCGTTCATAATAGCCTATGCCTTGAGCAATACGAGTTTGCTGTAAAATGATTTCTGAAATCCAGATAGGATAGGGGTCTCTAGTTTTGCGCCAGGGCAAATCTCTCCCATTTACTTCATACCAATCGACGATAGCTTGACCAATACTCATAGCGAATCAACACCTTTTATGAATGAAAAGTTACGCATCTCCAATTGTCTACTGCCATTTGTCGGAAAAAAGTTTTGTGGTAAAGGTTTATCTACTAAATTTGCACCCTATCAAAAATTGGCTAAGACGCCTACGTAATTCATTCGTAACTAATAAATTAGAAGCACGTGACTAAGGCAGAAGTAATTGTAGAGATCTCTCAGAAGACTGGAATTGATAAAGCAGACGTCTCTGCTTCACTGGAGGGATTTTTCGCCGTAGTAAAGAATGCCCTTGCCACCGGAGAAAATGTTTACATCCGTGGATTTGGTAGCTTTATCGTGAAGCATCGCAAAGAAAAAGTTGGGCGAATCATTTCGCAGAATAAATCAATTGTGATTCCTGCGCACAATGTCCCTAGCTTTAAACCAGCTAAAGTTTTCGTAGAAAAAGTAAAAGTCGCTTCTTCAACAAAATAAGCCCACAGCAGTTGGTTGATTTATGAGCGATAACACAAAAGCAAGTACGTCTAGCTTGATATGGCGCTGGGGGCTGATTGGATTAGGTTTGATTGTATTTTTGCTGTTATTTTTTGCTGACAAGACCAATCTTACCAACGAAAATCCATCCACTGTTGCCGCTTCTGCGACTTCCAGCAGTGGTGGCGCGAGTGCGGTTCCAGAAGCAAGTCTTCCCCCTTTGGCCCCTGATCCCAGCTTAGATCGCCAAATTGCAGCACTAGAAAGTGCTAGCGAGGAAGAAAAATTAAGGTTATTAGATACAATTGTCGTATCTTTGCAGGCCAGAAACAGATTAGCCTACGCTGCTGACTACGCAATGCAGCTTGCCGATCTGGAAAGTTCTTTATCAAATCAGTTACGTGCTGGTGTACTCAGTCAGAAAGCGAGCGAGCTACCTTATGTGGCTCAAGACAGCAGTTTAATGCTAAAGTATTCTGACCAAGCGGTTGCCTTGTTAAAACAAGTCAACGAACAAGAACCAGAAAACGAAGAGGCCCTATTGCATCTGGGTTTAGCTTTAACCAAAGCAAGAGCCCCAATGCAAGGCATTCTGACTCTTCGCAAGCTCACCGAGCTTAACCCTCGTAACTGGGAAGCCCAATACCGACTTGGTTTGTTTTCGCTTCAAACAGGACAATTTGAAAAAGCGGTAGATCGCTTTAGCAATGTGCTCAAAGAGCGTCCTGAGATGAACGAGGCTAAGTTTCAACTAGCAGTTGCTAAAGCTAGGATGGGCAATGAAAATGAAGCAAAAGAGCTCCTAAACGAAGTATTGAAAGATAAAAATGCTTCTGGCGAGCTCAAACAGGAAGCTAACATATTGTTAAATCAACTAAAGTAATTACGCACTATGCCCTGCGGTAAAAAAAGAAAAAGACATAAGCTCGCTACCCACAAGCGAAA
>CAZHOC010001191.1:0-2536 GCA_964534295.1 uncultured Bacteroidia bacterium
CTCCGCTATGCCAACGGAATCACCATGTCTCACGAGGACTTCGGCAAAGGCAATGCTGTGCGCTTTATTGGCTCAGAGGGGGTCTTAGATGTTGGTCGCAGCTTTATGGATTCTGATCCCGCCTCTCTGGCAAATCATGAAATAAAAGAGGGGCAAATACAGCTTTACAAAAGCGATAATCATTATGCAGATTTTCTCGATTCCATCAGGACGAGGAGTAAACCTATCTGTGATGTAGAAATCGGCCATCGAACGGCCACTATCTGCAATATCGTAAATATCGCTTATGAGCTAAATAGACCCCTTAAGTGGAACCCAAAGAAAGAAAAGTTCATCGGAGATGCCGAAGCCAACTCGATGCGTCGAAGAGATATGCGTACGGATTGGAGATAAATTGGGTCCGAGCAGAAATAAAAAAGGCGCAAGTAGATTCTTGCGCCTTTTTCATTTATTAGTGGTAGAAATCTTAAGATTTCTTTTTCGCTCTGCCTCTGCCGCGTTTCGGTTTGTTTTTAGCTTCTTCAGCTAAACGATCGCAGTCTTCTAAGGTGAGATTTTCGGGTTCAACATCCTTGGGGAGTTTCACATTAGCACCCTTGTACTTTAGATAAGGTCCCCAACGACCCCGTAAAATCTGCACTTCATCATTGAAGGCTTTAATGATTTTGTTGGCGTCTGCCTCACGCTTCTTCTTGATGAGTTCTACGGCGCGATCAAAATTGATTTCATAAGGATCATCCTCATCCTCAAGGGAGGCAAATAATCTGCCTAGCTGGACATAGGGTCCGTAACGACCGATGTTGACTTTTACTGCCTGTTCTTCGAATTCACCTAGCGTTCGCGGAAGGCGGAAAAGCTCCATTGCATCTTCCATCGTGATGGTCTCGAGCAATTGGCCAACTCTTAATTTGGCATAACGTGGCTTTTCACCGCTATCATCATCATTGCGTCCGATTTGAATCATGGGCCCATAACGACCTAAGCGCGCGATTACAATTCTTTCGCTCTTTGGATCGATACCGAGTTCACGTTCGCCATCGGCACGCTCTGCTTCCTCAGTTGTCTTCTCTACCAGTGGAGCAAAATCACCATAGAAATCAGCAATCATCTCTTGCCAAGCTTGATTGCCATCGGCGATTTCATCAAACTGTTCTTCCACTTTCGCGGTGAAGCTATAATCTAGGACCCCAGGGAAGAATTTCACTAAGAAGTCATTAACCGTAATCCCTAAGTCTGTGGGGAAGAGTTTCGATTTTTCAGCCCCAGTATTTTCAGTGTGAATACTGTCACTGATTTCGTCAGCCTTTAAGGTCAGAATGTTCAAATCACGGGGTGTACCATCACGACTATCCTTAACTACATATTCCCGCTTTTGAATGGTAGAGATGGTCGGAGCATAAGTGGACGGACGTCCAATCCCTTGCTCTTCCAATTTCTTTACCAAACTTGCTTCTGTATATCTTGGAGCAGGGCGTGAGTAACGCTCCTGTGCTTTGAAATAATCGAGTTCAAGAATTTGACCCACGCTCAAAGGTGGGAGTACTCCACTCTTTTCTTCTTCTTCGCCTTCGTCTTTAGATTCAAAGTATACCTTCAAGAAACCATCAAAAACTAGTACTTCTCCTTTTGCTTTTAGAATGGCATCGTTAGTGGAAACCTTAATATCTACCGTAGTTTTTTCTAGTTTCGCATCAGCCATTTGAGAGGCCAATGTACGCTTCCAAATCAGTTCGTAAAGTCTCTGTTCGTTGCGGCCCAAATCACTTAACTGAGACACGCTCAAGTCTGTAGGACGAATAGCTTCGTGTGCTTCCTGCGCGTTTGAGTTTTTATTTTTGAATTGACGAGACTTGCTGTATTCTTCCCCGTATAGCTTAACCACCACATCTTTGGCCTGCCCAATAGCCTGTTGTGAGAGGTTGACACTATCCGTACGCATATATGTGATATGCCCTTGTTCATAAAGGGTTTGTGCTACCCGCATGGTTTGCGAAACTGAAAAGCTCAACTTACGGCTCGCTTCCTGCTGAAGGGTAGAAGTCGTAAATGGGGTAGTGGGAGATTTTTTGGAAGGCTTAGTTTCTAACTTGCTGATCTCAAAGCTAGCTCCTTTGCAAGACTCTAGAAACTCTCTTGCCGTTGCCATATCTGGCAATTTCTTAGCTAAGTCAGCTTTGATTTTAGCGCCATTATCGAGGATAAACTCTGCACTCACACTATAGCTAGATACTGGAGTAAAGGCGATGATTTCCCTTTCACGTTCTACGATCAGACGCACAGCCACAGACTGAACCCTACCCGCAGAGAGCCCTCTGCGAACCTTCCTCCATAAAACGGGTGAAAGCTGAAAACCTACCAGACGATCAAGTATCCTTCTTGCTTGTTGTGCATTTACTAGATCTTGATTGATCGTTCTCGGAGATTGAATCGCTCTTTGAATAGCGGCTTTGGTAATCTCATTAAATACGATCCTGTGGGTAGAAGATTGATCAAGATTTAATGACTCCGCTAAGTGCCAAGAAATGGCTTCACCTTC
>CAZHOC010001192.1:0-2532 GCA_964534295.1 uncultured Bacteroidia bacterium
TATTCGCTCTGTATAGTAGTAGCAATACATTCGGCTTGTTGGCCCGCACAATTTCCTTCTCCACTGGGCCCAGTTTCACCATTGCAGACAATCTCAGGAGAAGCATTGCATGAAATGAGTAATTGAGGGCGAGTCTTTAATTCACTACAATGATGCTTCGTAACATCATAAACCGCCCAATCAAAATTATCTTCCGGATTATCAGGTCGAATGACAAAACAAAGCGTTCCAGCTCCGCTAGTCCTTACTCTAAACCATGTGCTGTTGCGCTCAAAGCCCAAACAAGAACCGTCGTTTTCACTAAAGTTGCCATAATCGGTAGAGATTGAGTCTATATGTATCTGTTCACTACAGACTGGGATGGCCCCCAAACAGTCTTGTTCGATTGCCTGCCCAGATAGAGAATTAATCCCCAAAGAAGCCAAAATGAAGAGAAAGAATATACGTATTGCCATTTACTATTTTTTCAATGGGTGGAAATTCCGAAATCTCAGCAAGAAAGCCAGAACGACTTTTAAATGGGTATAACATCCCCAATCGGGCTTTGTGTTTTGGATTTTCGGATTAACTTTAAGATTCTGAACTAACAACACTACTACAAAATGTTACTAGCTACACTACAATTAGGTACCCTAGACTGGGTCATAATTGGCGCTTACTTCATCTTCGTTCTGGTCGTCGGTCTCTGGTTTTCGAGGCGTAGCGGCAATACAGCAGCAGATTTCTTTCTTTCCGGCCGTAGCATGCCTTGGTGGCTATTAGGGGTATCCATGGTGGCAACCACCTTTTCGGCAGATACTCCAAACCTAGTCACAGACTTAGTCCGTAAGGATGGAGTGGCTGGCAATTGGGGCTGGTGGGCCTTTTTGCTTACAGGTATGCTGACGGTATTTGTCTACGCCAAACTCTGGCGCCGCTCCGAAGTCATGACTGATATCGAATTTTATGAGCTTCGCTATAGTGGCAAGGCCGCCGCTTTTCTCCGTGGATTCCGAGCCTTATACTTAGGCCTCATCTTCAATACCTTGGTAATGGGTACGGTCTCTCTCGCTGCGGTAAAATTTGGCGAGATCATGTTGGGTATGCCTGGTTGGCAAACCTTACTAATTGCTGGCACCATCACCCTTGCCTACAGTGCGCTAGGAGGTTTGAAAGCAGTTATTGTTACTGACTTTGTCCAATTCATATTGGCCATGATTGGCTCAATTTGGGCCTGTTTCTATATCCTTGACCTAGAAGCGGTCGGTGGGCTTTCTAATCTTCTTGATAATGAGATAGTAAAAACAAAGCTTAACCTTTGGCCTGATTTCAGCAATGCTGAAAGTTGGTTACCCATTCTGGTAGTCCCGATCGCGGTCCAATGGTGGGCCTCCTATTATCCCGGTGCAGAGCCAGGTGGTGGTGGCTACATCGCCCAACGCATGTTCTCCGCCAAAGATGAGCGCAATGCCATTGGAGCTACCTTGTTATTTAATATCGCACACTATGCGCTACGGCCATGGCCATGGATTTTGATTGCTTTGGCTTCAATCGTAGTCTTCCCAGAAATAACTGATATCCAAGCAGCCTTCCCCGAATTATCAGCAGGTAAACTAGGTGATGACATCGCTTACCCAGCTATGTTGACTTTCCTACCCGTAGGTTTGCTGGGCCTTGTTGCCGCTTCATTGATCGCAGCCTTCATGTCAACGATGTCTACCCAATTGAATTTGGGAGCTTCCTACTTAGTAAATGATTTTTACCAGCGTTTTATCAAACCAGATGCTAGCCAAAAGGAATTAGTGAATGCAGGTCGCCTTTTTACCGTTGTTTCTATGGTGATTGGGGCAGCTTTGGGATTAGTCTTAGAAAGCGCAGGTCAAGCCTTTGACCTATTGCTTTTGTTGGGAGCAGGTACTGGTCTGATCTATATCCTTCGCTGGTTCTGGTGGCGGATCAATGCCTACACTGAAATCGTTGCGATGATCGCTTCATTGATTATTGCTGGCTATTTCAGCTTCTTCGATGAGACTACTGCTTCTCACTTTAAAATCATTTACGGAGCCCTTTTGACCACTATCGTTTGGATTGCGGCTACTTTCTTTACGCCTCAAACTGATGAGAAAACGCTGAGAAATTTCTACAATAAAATTCGTCCGGGTGGTCCTGGTTGGGATGCAGTCATTGCTCGCTCGCAAAACTCTGACCAACCTTTAGTCAAAAGTCAGGGGCAACTTCCCCTCGAAATTGCCTGTTTCTTGATCGGCAGTGTTACAGTTTATGCCGCTTTATTTGCGACAGGATTCTGGATTTATGGCGAAACGACCAGTGCGCTAATAGCGACCGGCCTTGCCATAGGCGGGGGAGCCTTCCTGTTTAGAGTTTGGAATATGCTCAAGACCGAGTAAATGAATAAAGAAATCTGAAGAGAGAAAACGTGCCTAAACGTTACTTCAGACAGTTAACAATTATAGGGAAGTCGCCATGCTTCCCTATTTTTTTCGACTTTATTTAGTGGGACTGCTTCGCAGAACGCTCATCTTGATAGAAATG
>CAZHOC010001193.1:0-2530 GCA_964534295.1 uncultured Bacteroidia bacterium
TAAACTTTAATACGTAACCATGTTTCTAACTCTAAGACGCTCAACAAATGTTGTGCCGCTACGGATCATATCGGTTGATATCTCTTTGCTGTATTCGTACCAAGCATAAGTATATGTGACTCCTGTATTTGCATTTCGACAGAGGCCCGAGTAGCGGGCCGACGAGAAATCTCCTATCCGGTAAATTGTAAATACATCTTGAGGTCAAGGAGATTTCTCGTCGGCCTTTCGGCCTCTGTCGAAATGAATTTTTGGTCGGTTTTGGGTGCGACAAGGCACTGCCTTGTCGCATAGAGATAAGCTTTCGGGAGTAAGCCAAAAACAAACCCTCAATCAAAACTCACAATCTGCCATTGCCCTTTTTTTGCCAAAAGCCTAATTTCAGCCTGGGGCTAAATCTATGTTGTCATGATCAGAAAACTCTTTTTCCTCCTGCCTCTATTCTGCTTACTAGCCTGCGAACCTCAAGGCCTGCCTGACTTAACCCTCGCCAATATCGAAGGAAAGTGGGAGATCACTACCTACAGTTCAATCAACCGACAGGGAGAGCTACAGCAAGACTTGCCCATTCGATCTTTCGTCATCAATTTTCAGAATCAGACTGATTTTCACATTACCAATCTAGGAACTGATACGCTACGCGGAACGCTAGAAAAATATGAAAAGGGTCGTTTGCTTTTGGATTTACCGCCAGAGGCGATTCGAGCAGATTTTGAGCCGCTCAATGTGATCTTCAATATGGTGGAAAATCGAAGGGATCGCCAAAGTTGGGATGCTTATGGCAGTGGTTTAGTGGACAACGAGCCAATGTACTATAGTTTATGGTGGGATTTGTATCGCCTCGAATAGGCTTAGAGCCAAAAGCCAAATCCGCCCTGAAAGGAACGCAAAAAACGCTGATCACGACCATCCTCAGTGTAGGGAGGGTTGGCATTGTTGAGCCTAATTGCGCCTTCGGCCATGCCACTCTCATACCAACTTAAATGCAGCGTTATGTATTTTCCCACCCGGATCATTGGACTGACTCTCCAATAAGTGGCAGGGCTCCCATCCTGCTCAAAATAAAAGCCGTAACCTTCGTCTGAATAGCCTTCGGTGTATTGAAAAGCTCGCCCAATTTCTGCTTGCAACGCAAAACGCTTCCCAATATATCCCACTTGGAGACCTAGGCCGTCTAATTGGCGATAAGACCTCACCACATAATTCATCCCGCGAACACTCGTAAAGCTGAGGCCTAGACAAAGCGGTAGTTTGGGAATTTTCCAGCCCGCGCTTAGACTGAGGCTTAGATCGGGCCAGCGATCATACACCTGATTGCCTTGACCTACGCCCAATTGACCCGAAAAGTAAAGGGGAAGTTTGGGTTCGTCTTGAGTTTGGCCAGCCACTTTGGTCCAAGCGAAAAAGCAAAGGAAGTGCAGGCCGATAAAAAGGTACTTAGTTCGCAACATGTAAATATGGTTAAGGGTAAAACAAACCAGCCCCTTAGCTATATTTGGATATAAAATAAGCAAATCATTTTTATGGAAGCATCCCAATTAGAAGCCCTCAAATATCCCATCGGCAAATATCAAGTGCCAGACTTGGTTACGCCAGCCATGATCACCCAGTGGATACAAGAAATTGAAATTTTGCCCGGTTTGTTGATCGACGCCGTGAGCACGCTCACAGACCTACAACTCAATATGCCTTACCGCCCCGGCGGCTGGTCGCTACGTCAGGTGGTTCACCACGTAGTGGATAGCCATATGAACTCTTATATCCGCTTCAAATGGACTTTGACGGAGGATCAGCCTACGATCAAGGCTTATTATGAAGACCGCTGGGCCGAACTGCCCGAAGCCAAAACTGCCCCTGTACAAGTATCATTGGGTTTATTGGCGTCTTTGCACGCACGATGGGTGATGATGCTGCGCAATATGACTGCAGAAGATTGGCAGCGGGCCTATTATCATCCTGAACAAGAAAAATTGATTCGCCTTGACCAAAACTTAGGGCTTTATGCTTGGCATGGTAAGCACCACCTTGCTCATATCAATTCGCTTAAGCAAGGCATGGGTTGGTAGATTTTGATTGCTGTTTGTTCTAAATTGGGTTAAACAAAAACAGAACTATGTCTACTGGAAGAAAAATATTGATTGGTCTAGGGGCCGCGGTGGTCCTCATTTTGGGCTTTTTTGCTTATATCATGCTGACTACGCGTTCGCATAGCCCTAAAGCACTCGCCGAGTTTAGCAATGATGATCTCAAAGTAACGGTTGATTACTGCCGACCTTATAAGAAAGGGCGTATGATTTTCGGACCTGAGGAACAGGATGCTTTGCAGCCATATGGTGAGTTTTGGCGCGTAGGAGCCAATGAAGCCACCGAAATCGAAATCAACCAAGACGTACTCTTTGCCGGCCAGCCGCTTGATAAAGGACGTTACGTACTTTATGCCGTGCCAGGTGAAACTACCTGGGTGATTGGTCTCAATAATGACCTCGGCCGTTGGGGAGTACCCGAAGTCGATCATGATGAGGACGTAATG